>CANREX010000123.1 GCA_947629735.1 uncultured Clostridia bacterium | reverse complement strand
TTGCCGTCAGGCAAGGGCTTTGCTTTTTACGTCGGTTGCTCCTTTTCTCCAAAAATCTGCTACGCATATTTTTGGAGGCCACGTTTAAGAAGCAAAGCGGCGTTTCGAAGAGCCCGCCTTTCGGCGGGCTCTTCGAAACGCCGCTCTTTAACCGCAAAACATAATATAAAGAAAAGCCTCTCCGAATGGAAAGGCTTAAAATTTTATTTTCGATCCGTAGGCGGGTTGACGTCTTCTTCCTCATCGCCCGAATGTTTGGAAAGTTTGACAATTTTAACTATCTGCGAAATTATGAACGGAACGGCGAAAAGCACAATTAAAATCAGTATGCCGAATTTGCTCATAAACGTGAAAAACGCGCCCCAAAACGCGGAATGTCCCGTGCACAAACCGAGAAAATTATCGGCTGTGACCAAATCGGCGTCGGCGTTGGAATAGTGCACGCCCTTTGTCACAAGCCCGTCGGGCGTCACCGCAACGACTTTATGCACGATATTTTTCCCGCGGACGTCCTCATCGAAGCCGTCGCCCGCAATAAAAACTATTACGTCGCCCTCGCGAATTTTGTCGAAGTCATAATTGCGGAAAAAAATCAAATCTCCCGTCATTATTTCGGGCTCCATCGAATCGGTGAGCACAATCGCGTAAGACGTGCCGAAAAGGTTCACGGGTCTGTTTTTGGCGCGCGCCGTAATCATGCTTATCAGCACGTAACAGGTCAGCGCGATAATCAAAGCCGTCAAAACAGTGCAGGCAATCGAAAAAATCTTGACAGACAACTTCTTTTCGCCCGCAGCCGCAACGTTTCCCGCCTCTTCGCCGTTATTTTCTAAGACGTCCACGCGCCTATCAATATCCACAGCCTTTTGTTCGGCGGCGACTTCTTCTGAACTTACGCCGTCATTTTCGCCGCTGACGCCGTCTTTTTCGCCGTCCTCGTTGACGTCATTTCCGACGTTTTCACTGGCTTCAACGCTTTCAACGCCCTTTTCGCTATCGCTGTTTTCGTCAATAATATCTTTATCGCTCATTTATCCGTTTTCTTCTTTACTCTCTTAATCGTGGTGACCCGCCTCGGCGCGGACTTGCGCTTTTCGCTCTCGACGTCCTCCGATAGTTTTTCGAGTTTCGCCTCCGCGCGTTCGACCATGCGTTGCGCGCGCTCCAACTCTTCCCATTTCAATTTCAAAAACAGTCTGCGGCGGCGAATTCTCTCCCGCTGTTCCTTGACTTTCAGCCTTTTCGCTTCGAGCGGGGGCAATTTTGCCTCGTCGCGATTGCTTTCTATCTGCTCTTCGATTAGCTCGTCGTACATGGCGTCGTTTATGCGGGAAACCGAGCGGAAAAATTTGGTGAAGTTTAAATTCAGCTTATTTTCTATCGCGACCTCGCCTTCCTGCGCGGTTTTGACAAGCTCGTCTTTCATGCGGCGGAAGTAATATTCGTTGATAGTCTCCGCGCCGGGCTGTCCGCCCTGCTCCCCGAAGTCGGGCACGAAAGAATAATTCGTAATGAGCGAATATTCCTTTTCGACGGGCTCGGAGAAGTCGATATCCCTGTACTTATCCTTATTGAGCACATTGTCGGCGAGAAGCGCATGCACGCTCAAACCCGCAATAACGGTTAAATCGTCGTAATAATCGCCGTCCACGGGCAAATTTTTGTCCTGAATCGCCACGCTGTACCCGAGATATGTGTACGAAGAAATAAATAGCCAAAGCTTGTAGCAGTTGTTGTAGTCAACGTTCTTCATGAGAAGGTTGGTTTTCTGAATGGGCGGGCGCACGGGCTTTGCCTTGGAAAGTTTTTGGAAGAATTCCGACGACTGCAACACGCGCAGACGACGTCTTATAAGCTCCACCCTTTCAAACAGCTCTTTGTTTTTGTTCTGAGCGTAATCGCCTTCGGGCGGCTCTTCCACCTGTAAATTTATATCGCAGCGGAACTTGCTTCCGCCGTACTCGAACTTGGAAGATAGGGAAACATTGGTCTGTTGGGAAACTTCCATATTCCCGTTCAACTCGCGGTAGCGCTGTTCGACAAACTGCACAAGGCGGCTGATGAGCGCGCACACGAAGCGGTTTTCATATATGGCGAGGTCCTCGTCGAGCTCCACCACCAATAACTTTCTGGGGCGCACGTCGCCGTTTTCGGCAATGCTCTCGACGAACTGCGAATGTGACGTCAAATGCCTTACCGTGCGGGTTGTGACCCTTCTCGCTTTGGCGACGTCCACAATCAGCTCCTCTTCGGCGATGAACTTTCTGGGGTTGCGCACAATCTGCTCGATTGAAAAAATCGCGCCCTCGATGGCGAGAACCCAGCTATCGTCGAGGGCGACCTGTTTCATCAGGCTGTTGTGCAGTACCTTGTTGTCGCCGCCGCGGATAGAGGAAATAAAACGCATAACGCCGTTGTCGGCGCGGAATTTCTGCATAAAATTGTTAAGGAAAACAGTATCCATAGTCCACCCTAAAAATACAGCCTAACCCGTGAGGTCAGGCTGAAATGAAGCTGAAAAAGCATTACGCGGTTTTCTGCAACTCCTTGATAAAGTCGATACAGTACGGCATAGAGCCCTCGCCGAACTTCTCGTCCATAAACTTCAAAAGTTCTTTGAGTTCCTTTGTCAGGAAGGGCAAATTCAACGCCTTGAACTTCCGCAAGATTTTTGAAGCTATTATGAAATCCACGCCGCCGAGTTCCGTACCGCCGCACGCCATGTAGACGGGCACGAACAGTTTAAGTTGCTTCATTATACGGTTACCGAAGCTGACCTTGAAATTATCGCGTATAAAATTATCGAATTCTTTGATAAGGGCGAGAGTTTTTTCCGAAATCTGATAATCGTTGTGCGCCCTTTCGAACAGGCTGTCGAGGTAGCTGAACGAGCAGTTATAACTTTCCGTCAGCGGCGCGTCGAAGTATTCCGCCCTGTTGTTGAGTTCCAGCGTTACCGCACGGTCATACACCTTATCGGTAATCGTGAAAGTGGAGTCGTCGTTATTCGCCGTGCCGATAAACCAAACGTTCTGGGGCACTAAGAACTTGCCGTAGACGACGTTTTTGGGGTCTGTGTCGGCGGGGGCGGCAATCAAATCGATTTTCCACTCCGCGACGTCGGGCATTTCCATAATGGACAAGAAGTCCGCAAAATAGTACTCGATTCTGGCGAGGTTCATTTCGTCGAGGACGATAAACGTCGGGTCTTCGCGCAGTGATTTTTCATACAGGCACGCGAGGAAGTCCGTCTCGTTGAACTTTTTCGTGAACTCGTTGAAGTAACCTATAAGTTCCGCCCTGTCGCGCCATGACGGCTGAACGGAGATAATAGACGTGTTGTTGTTGAAGAACTTGCCGAACGCGTACGGCAGCGAAGTTTTACCTGTACCGGAAATACCTTCCAAAATAATGACTTTCGCCGTACCCATACCCGAAAGGAAAAGCCTGATAGTTTCTTCCGAATAGTACAGTTTGAGTTGCGAAGCGGCGAAGTTTGTGAAGCGCGTCACAATCTGTGGCAGCGTGAGCAGATCCTCGTCGGTCATAACAACGATATTGGGATTTCTCTCGTACTTTTCGTCGAGGTTTATAAGTTTGGTAAAGCGCGATTCGGGTTGAGCGCCCTCGCCCTCTTCCCCCTCGACCGCGCCGACGTTTTCGGGGAGTTTGTTGGCGTCCATGCCGCCGCCCTGCCCGAACTTCAACGCAAAAATGCGGCTTTTCTCCTTGACGAGCTGATCCGCCTGTTCTCTCAGCCTTGCGACTTCTTCCATCAGCCTGTCTTTATCGACTTCCTTTGCGCGGAAGAAGATATACCGCCTGACGAGCTGGAACAGCCGATAGCACACGAAGAACAGGAACGCGATATTGCAAAGCGACACGATAATGAGGCATATCCAGCCCCACACGTCGAACGTGGAGACGTGCGCGCCGAGATTAAGGCAGTATGAAATAGCGTCCTCTATCAGCAGTTTATAGAACAGATAGAAGAACGTTCTGATAAAATACCATAAATTTTGCAGCCACGCCCATAAAAAATTGGTGTAGTATTCAGCAAAAGCAGCCATTTTAACCTTCTGTTTTCAGCCTTAATGCTCTATGTGACGTCGGACAATCGTCCGCAAAAATTTGTCTTTTTTAATGTGACCTCGGACAATCGTCCGCTAAAATTTGTCTTTTTTAATGTGACCTCGGACAATC
>CANREX010000122.1 GCA_947629735.1 uncultured Clostridia bacterium | reverse complement strand
TGCTTATACCGCTCATCGTCCGGATGCACGGCCAGGCCCGTATCGCCGAGCATGGTCTCGGGGCGGGTCGTGGCGACTACGAGCCCCTCGCTTTCACTGCCTTCGAGGAAGTATTTCAAGTGCCAGAGCGAGGAGTTTTCCTCTTCATATTCAACCTCCGCGTCCGAGAGCGCGGTCTTGCAGCAAGGACACCAATTTATTATGCGCGAGCCCCTGTAAATGAGCCCCTTGTTGTAGAGGTTGAAGAACACCTCGTTCACCGCCTTGGTGCACTTTTCGTCCATGGTGAACGTGAGGCGCGACCAATCGCAGGAAGAGCCCAACTTTTTGAGCTGACCTACTATCCTGCCGCCGTACTGCTCTTTCCACTCCCACGCGCGCTTTAAAAAGCCTTCCCTTCCGAGGCTCTCCTTTGTAAGACCTTCCTTTTGCATCTGCTCCACTATCTTGACTTCCGTGGCGATGGACGCGTGGTCCGTGCCGGGAACCCAAAGGGCGCAATACCCCTGCATGCGCTTGAAGCGGATAATGGCGTCCTGCATCGTCTCGTCCAGCGCGTGCCCCATATGAAGCTGCCCGGTGATATTGGGGGGAGGCATCATTATCGTGAAGGGCACTTTGTCGTCGTCCCGCGTTGCGGTAAAATAGCCGTGCTCTTCCCAATCTTTATACAACCTGTCCTCGAAATCTTTGGGATTGTAGGTTTTTTGCATAAACTCACCTTATAAAACGTTAATTACCTGTCATTATATCACAGAGATGTAAAAAATCAAAGATTTTTCGCGCCGCCTGCGCGCCGCTGCTTTTGTTTCAAAAATACATTCTTCTTTATTATAAAACAAATTTTGTTTTGTTGTCAATCGTAAGCGCCGCGGCATAAAATGTATTATTAAATTTTTTAGGAGAAAAAAATTGAAACACAAAATTGCTTGTTTGATTTTTGCGGCTGCGTTCGCGCTGGGAATTCCCCTTGCGTCGGCGGGCTGCGGCAAAAAAGACGATAAAATTATAAGAATAAACGAGGTCACTCACTCGGTTTTCTATACACCCCTCTACCTTGCCGACGCGCTCGGATATTTCGCCGACGAAGGCTTTACGATAGAACTCACCAACGGCGGCGGCGCGGACGCTACCATGGCGGCGCTCCTTTCGGGCGCGGCGGACGTGGCGTTCTGCGGACCGGAAGCGGCGCTGTACGTGGTGGTGGGCGGCTCTTCCGATTCCCCCAAGGTATTCGGGCAGCTCACTAAGCGCGACGGCAGCTTCCTCGTCGGAAGAGATCCCCAACCCGATTTCGAATGGTCGGATTTGCAGGGCAAGGAAGTGCTCGCGGGGCGCAAGGGCGGAATTCCCGCGATGACCTTCGAATACACCCTCGACAAGGCGGGAGTGAGCACAACCCTCAACTACGACGTGGCTTTCAATATGATGACGTCCGCTTTCGAGAGCGGCATTGCGGATTACTGCACGATGTTCGAACCCGTCGCGAGCGACTATCAGGCGGCGGGCAAGGGCTACGTCGTGGCGTCCGTCGGCGAACAGTCGGGCGAAGTCCCCTACACCTGCTTTTCCGCGCGCGAAAGTTTCATGCGCGAGCACCCCGATAAAATAGACGCCGTGTTGAGGTCTGTCACGAAAGCGATAAAGTACGCCAACGAACACGACGATGAGGAAATCGCCCGGAAAATCGCGCCGTACTTCGACGGCACTTCGGTTGCCTCCCTCGCCGTATCGGTGAAGAACTACAAGGCGATAGACGCGTGGGTCACCGACATGGCGATGAAGCAGAGCGCGCTCGACAACCTGCAAAACATAATGGACTTTGCGGGAGAACTGCAAAGGCGCGTGCAATTCGACGAACTCGTCGTCACCGACAGGGCGCACGCCATATACGAAGAGATTTACAGATGATACTTTCATTCGACGGGGTATGCTACACATACCACTCAAAGAACGGCGAGACGGAGGCGGTAAGAAATCTCTCCTTTTCGATAGAGAGCGGGGAATTCGCCGCCATAATAGGACCGAGCGGCTGCGGCAAGACGACTATCCTTTCGCTTGCGGCGGGGCTGATACGCCCCTCAGGCGGAACTATCGTGCGCAACAGCGCGGAATTCGGGTATATGTTGCAGCGCGACGCGCTCTTCCCGTGGCGGACGGTGGAGAGAAATATCTTCCTCCCCCTCGAAGTCAAGAGGTGCAACACGCCCGAAATGCGCGAAAAGGCGCTGGCTCTCGCGGAAAAGTACGGGTTGAAGGACTTCCTGCACAAAAAGCCTTCCCAGCTTTCGGGCGGCATGAGGCAGAGGGTGGCGCTGATACGCACTCTCGCCGCGCAACCAGACATTCTGCTCCTGGACGAACCCTTTTCCGCGCTCGACTATCAGACAAGGCTGGAAGTGTGCGACGACGTGCAGTCGATAATAAAGAGCGAGCACAAGACGGCTATATTGGTCACGCACGACATATCGGAGGCTATCGCGCTGTCCGATAAGGTAATCGTGCTCTCCTCCCGCCCTTCCACCCTCGTCGCGGAACACGCGATAGAGTTCGGCGGCAACAGCCCCAAGGAAAGGCGCAACAGTCCCGAATTCGCCGCCATGTTCGAGACGCTTCGCGGGGAATTGGGACTGTGATTTGACATCTGCCGGGGTCGTCCATATCTTGCGGCAAGGCGGACTATATATAAAACTTCGGGCATGTTGCCGATTAAGTGGACGTCAACCTTAAATATCGGCGGATTAAAGCCGCATATATGCCCGATTGCCCGCATAAGCAAATACGCATATAAGCATATCGGCATGTCCGAATGTGCGCATACGCGGCAAAAAACTTACGGAAAAAACCGTTAAAAACACATCAAGGCATTTTAACTTATGAAAAATACGAACTGCTCAAAGGAGCATCTTGCATACTTAAAGAGGAAAAAAGCTAAGGCGGTCACCATAAACGCGGCGCGGATAGGGATACTTCTCGCTATAATCGGGCTGTGGGAACTGTGCGCGCAATTCAACGTCATCGACCCGTTTATAACGAGTTCCCCCTCCCGCATAATCGCGACGATCGCCGATCTGTACGAGGGCGGCAGCCTGTTCTTCCATATCGGCGTCACGCTCATGGAGACGTTGATAGGCTTTGCGATTGCGGCGGGCGTCGGCTACGCGATAGCCGTGCTGCTTTATTTGAGCGATTGGGCGCGCAAGATTTTCGAGCCGTATATCGTCGTGCTCAACTCTCTGCCCAAAATCGCGCTCGGACCTCTCATCATCATATGGATAGGCACGGGGTATTCCGCGATAATTTTCATGACGGTGCTCGTAGCGATAATCGTCTGCATCATGAACACCCTCGCGGGGTTTATCTCGGTCGATAAAACCATGCTGACGCTCATGAAGGCTATGGGCGCGAGCAGACTGCAACAGCTGACCAAACTCGTCATTCCCGCTACCGTTCCCACGCTGATAAATACGCTGAAAATCGCCGTGGGACTGAGCTGGATAGGCTCGATAATGGGCGAATATATCGTCTCCCGCGCGGGGCTGGGCTATCTTATCGTCTACGGCGGTCAGGTGTTCAAACTCGACCTCGTGATGACAGCCACAATAATTCTCTGCGCCCTCGCAGGCGGAATGTACGGCATAATCGCGCTGATCGAAAAACGCCTGACCAAATAATATCCCGCCATTGACGGGGTGACAACCACTTGTTTGACAACGCGCCCATAACGTGGAAACATATCGTTGACGGGGTGACAACCACCTATGTGGCAACGCGCCGTTGACGGTGTGAAAACCACTTATGTAACAACGTACCGTTGACGGTGTGAAAACCACTTTTTTTGGCAACGCGCCGTTGACGGTGTAAAAATCTTATGCCATCCCGCTTCCCGAGGTTCGGGAAGCGGGATGGCATATAATATGCGTCATTCTAACATACTTTTCACCGTCATTCCGCCCGAGGGCGGCAGCGCGACCACTCTCCTATTGTCATTCTGAGCGTAGTGAGGCTGAAAGCCGAACGAAGTCGAAGAATCCGGAAGTAATAAGTGAAAACGCCGCCGCTTTGCGGCGATAGGTAAACCCCACACCCTACCCTGCCCTCCCCACTCCCCTCAACCAAGGGGAGTGGGGAGGTATAAGATGGTGAATTATCATATCAAGTGCAACATAGGGCAGTAAAAAAGTAGTTCATATAAATCAACTGTGTTAGAATAGGA
>CANREX010000121.1 GCA_947629735.1 uncultured Clostridia bacterium | reverse complement strand
TTTATCTTTGCGCTTTTGAAGCCGCAGCCCTTTAAAATAAGGCAACTTTCGGTGACGCACACCTTCATGTCCTCCGCGGCGTCCACGTCCACGTTGCACGCGGAGCACACCGCCCCTACGACAAGGCGCAACGCGGTCATATACTCGCTGTCCGCAAGGCAGAATTTTATCTCGAAATCATTCATCACACTATCTCCATCACCCTGTCGAGAGCGCAAATTTCAAACAGCTTTTTAATGCGGGGGCGGACGTTTACGAGGCGGAATTTATACCCCTCGCCCGTCACCATCTTAAACAGCTTGACAAACGTCCCGAGCGTCGTACTGTCGATAAATTCGAGGGCGGCGCAGTCGAATTGGACGTCCTTTTTGTCGTTTTCGTACATCGCGCAGACCTGCGCGTAGAAATCTTCGCTCGTCGCGGCGTCGATCTCGCCCGTCAAAGCTATGTTGAGTTTTTCGTCCGCCGAAAGTAATTTAACCTGCTGCATAGTTTTCTCCTGTGCGGTTATTCACAATATTATATAAACATTTTTCTTCCGCTTTAACCGCCGTATATATTTTAAGCCGCGCGGAAAGGTTTTGTCAAGACAATTTTAGTTGCAAGAATATTCGCGCACATGTAAAAATATGCACTTTTAGCGGGAAAATATCCCCGTTTTTCTCATTTCTTATACATCAGCGATTGACAAAACGGCTTTTTTCGTGATATAATTTGTAAAATCACATTATTTTTAAGGAAAGACTGTCTTGGATTTCAACGAAGCTAACCTCATAGTAAAATACTCACACACCATCTCCCGACTTGCCGAGGAGCTGCAAAAGACCGACGTCATGGACGCCTCCCTCTACGAAAAATACGATGTGAAGAGGGGGCTGCGCGACAAGAACGGCAAAGGCGTGCTCTGCGGGCTGACGGAGATAAGCGAAGTTACTTCCTGGGAGGAAAGAAACGGCGTGCGCACCCCTATCCCGGGCGTGCTGTGCTATCGCGGCTACAACGTCAAGGACCTCGTGAAAAACTGCATTGCGGAAAACCGCTTCGGATTCGAAGAGACGGTCTATCTCCTCATATTCGGAAAACTGCCTTCCGCGGAGGAGCTCGGGGATTTCACCGATATGCTGTCGGAATTCCGCGTGCTTCCGCGCAACTTCGTGAGAGACGTCATAATGAAGTCGCCTTCAAAGGACATGATGAACATGTTGGCGAGGTGCGTGCTCAACCTTTACAGCTACGACCCCGACCCCGACAACATCATGGTGAGCAACGTTTTAAGGCAGTGCCTGCAACTTATCGCGCAGTTTCCGATGATTGCGGCGTACTCACACCGCGTGTACAAATATTACAGCACGCCGGACGACTCCATGTACATACACAAGCCCGTGGCAAATTACTCCACGGCGCAAAATATACTGCATATCGTGAGGAAGGACAACGGCTTTACCGACCTTGAAGCCAAGGTGCTCGACGTCTGTTTGATACTTCACGCCGACCACGGCGGCGGCAACGCATCCACTTTCACCACTCACCTTGCGACGTCCACGGGCACGGACACGTACTCGTCCGTCGCGGCTTCGCTGGGCTCGCTGAAAGGACCTAAGCACGGCGGCGCGAACATAAAGGTCTGCCAAATGTTCGAGAACATGAAGGAAAATCTGCGCGACAGGTCGGAAAGTTCGGTCAGGGAATACGTGGGAAAACTGCTCGACAAGCGGGCGTTCGACAGGACGGGGCTCGTCTACGGCGTGGGGCACGCTATTTACACGATTTCCGACCCGAGAATGGAAGTTTTGCGCGAATTTGCGGGCATGCTCGCAAAGGAAAAGGGCATGGAAGAGGAATTCGACCTCTACGACACCGTCGCCAAAGTTGCGGGCGAGATGATTGCCGAAAAGAGGCACGTGAATAAGCCCATAACGCCCAACGTAGACTTCTACTCGGGCTTGGTCTACTCCATGCTGCGACTGCCGCAGAGCCTTTATACGCCGCTTTTTGCGATTTCGAGGATAGCGGGCTGGTCCGCGCACAGGATAGAAGAGCTGACGAACGGCAACAAGATTATCCGCCCCGCCTATCAATGCGTGCAGGAAAGGCGGGAATATATCCCTTTGGCAAAGAGATAATTGTTATTCTGCTCGGGGTGACAATTTTTTAATAGCGCACAAACTATATACCCCGCTCCCCTTGCACAGGGGAGCGGGGGTATATTAAAAAAGGGGTATGGGGTTGACCGCAGTTTATTCTTTTGCCGCCGCTTTGCGGCTAAGCAAAAATTTTCACAAAGCGAAGTGAACGCAAAACCCCTACACTGTCATTCTGAACGGAGCGTTAGCGAAGTCGAAGAATCCGATATTTCATTGCGCTTAGGTTTAACCTTTGCGGCATACCCCTGCCAGATTCCTCGACGAGCTCGGAATGACAATATTAAATTGCGTGAAAAACGCTATTTTTCGGTGACAAATTGCGTGAAAAACGCAATTTATTTTTTTGTGGGAAGTTGCGGGGAGAAAGAGCTTTCAAACGTCCTGCCGTTTAAATAGGACAGCCGCCCGTTGAAGTCAAAGCGCAGAAATTTCGCGACAAGTATCTGTCTTTTCGCACTGTATTTAGCGTTGAGTTCCCTGTCGCCGTATTTTTCGTCGCCTAAAACGGGGCAGCCTATATGCGCGAGGTGGGCGCGTATCTGGTGGGTCTTGCCCGTATGAAGTATGACTTCCACCGTGGCGACGTCTCCTGCCCTTTGCAAGACGCGGTATTGCGTGACAATCTTTTCGCTTCCCCTCTCCTCTTCGTCCGAAATTCTGACTTCGGCGCGGTCGGCGTCCTTTTTTATGTACGCCGTCAGCGTCGCGCTATCTTTCTTAAACGCGTTTTTTGCAATGCACAGATATATCTTTTCCGCCCGCCTTTCCCTGAACGCGGAGATAAGCTCTTCCGCCGCCCAATCGTTCTTGGCAAACGCAATCAGCCCGCATGTGTTCCTGTCCAGCCTGTGCGCGGGAATGAGGGGCGAAAGTTCGCTGAACAGCCCCTCGCTCGTCACGCCGTCGAACTTGTCCGCAATCAGCACGTTTTCGTCCTCGAAAACCACGCGGTGGCTGGGCGCGCTCTCCTGCGCGGGAGTGGTGTAATAGGTCACCTCGTCGCCCTCAAAAAGGGCGGCGTTTTGCCTGACCTTGCCGCCGTTCACGCGTATATCCCCCTTTTTCAGCAGGGTGCGGAAGACAAAACTGCCCTGCGGATAGGTGCAGTCGGTGAAGTCTTTCAGCGTACATTTTTGCTTTACGGTAAATTTTTTCATGATAACAACCGAGCCCGCCCCAAAAAGGCGGCTTTTTTTATAGGTTTTGTTGACGTCAACAATCTTGTGTAAGTCCGACAGTCAACTGCGCGTTGAAGTCAAACCAACAATAAGCGCGTGGAAGTCAAACGAATATCCGAGCCGAACGCGCCTTCGAAAATGAGCGCGAAATCACAGCAGGCAGAGGATAAAATTCGTCAGATACGCCGCTATGAACGCGAACAGCAGTTGCAGGGCGTTGTATTTTAGCGTGCGGCGGAAGCCTATCTCCTTTACGGAAGAGGCGAACGCCGATATGCACGCGGGGCAGAGCAGAAAGAACACGCAAATCGCCATTGTGGGCGCAAAGCCCAGGCTCAGCCCCTCGGGAATGAGCATCGCCACCGTCGCCGCGACGTTTTCCTTTGCGGAAAAGCCCGCTATCGCCGCGTAGGCGAGCCGCCAATCGCCTATGCCCATCGGGTAAAAAAGCGGGCAGACAAGCCTACTTAAAAAGCCCGCGACGCTCTCCTGCGGGGAACAGTAACGCAGGGAGAAATCGAAATGGGAAAACAACCAGCTCAGCACGCAGAACGCGAACACGTACGTGGTTATCTTCATTATAAACGATTTGACCTGAAAAGACAACTTTTTGAGGGCGGTCAGCGGGCGGGGCACGCAGATGGGCGCGACTTCCGAAATGAGCCCCTCTCCCCCGCCTTTAATGAGCGCGGAGACGGCGACGGATATGACGACCCCCGAAAAGTACAGTAGGCAAATTGCGGGGAACGGGTTGGGAAATAGCGGGGATAAAAATGTGAGAAACAGCGGCATTTTCGCGCCGCAGGGTATGAACGGCAACACCGCTATCGTCCTGCGGCGCGCGCTTTCCGAGCAGTAGCCGCGGGTTGTGGCTATCGCCGCCGCGGTGCAGCCGAAGCCCGCCACGAGGGAAAACGCCGTCCTGCCGCTCAGCCCGACTTTTTCAAACAGTCCGTCCGTGGCAAAGGAGAGCG
>CANREX010000120.1 GCA_947629735.1 uncultured Clostridia bacterium | reverse complement strand
AATCTTTCGCGGCGGGCGGCGGGCAGTTCGGCTGGTGCATAGCGATAGGCTTTATCGTCTCCGCCGTGGCGGGTCTGTTCGCGATAAAGGTAATGCTCAAAGCGATAAAGAAAGCCAATTACAAATGGTTCAGCGCATATCTCGTGGCGCTTTCGATAACCTGCATAGTATTGCAGTGCTGCGGAATTTTCGCATAATACAATTTAACGTTTGCCGTGCATAACTGCGCGGCAATTTTTATGCCGTATATACGCGATAGAGGGAACGCCACACGATTAGAGGGAACACTCCGCGGCTATTAAAAAATCGAGCGCCGTGCGACGAAGAGGAACGCGCTCCGCCCCTTAAAATATCGGAAAGCGATATATCGGGGCGTGACAAAATTTATTTAACGCGTTATAATAAAGAAAAAATTTTTGTTGAAAACTTGACGGGGGGGGGTATATGTTATACTTTATTTGCCCCATTAAAAATCGGGCGTTTCGCAGCGGCGACCCAAGTGGAAGTCATATAAATATGGCTGCAAAAAATAAGCCGTAAACGGGGCGACCCAAGCGGAAGTCATATAAATAATAAGGAAAGGCACGCGCGCATATTTTGCGGGCAAAATTCAAGACAAACGAAAGGAGTTTTCATGGAAGAATATCTGAAAGAAGAATATCTGAAAGTGGAAAACCTGACAAAGACGTTCCGCCTGTCGCGCAAGCAGCGCAAGACGGAGGGCGGGCTGATTGTCAAGACGGCGGTGGACGATTTGTCGTTTACGGCGTATAAAGGGGAGATATTCGGGCTTTTAGGTCCGAACGGCGCTGGCAAGACGACAACTTTGCGTATCCTCGCCACGCTGATAAAGCCCGATAACGGCGACGCGTTTATCGGCGGGTCGAGCGCGGTGCACGACGAGTACGCCGTTCGCTCCAAGATAGGATTTTTGACGAGCGATTTAAAACTCGAAGATTTTTTCACGCCCGACTATCTGTTCGACTATTTCAGCGAGCTGTATTCCGTGCCCGCCGAGACGGCGGCGAAGAGAAAGGCGGAAATGTTCTCCCGCTTCGGCATAGACAAATTCGCCTCGGTAAAGGTCGCAAACCTTTCCACGGGCATGAGGCAGAAAGTTTCCCTCGTAATATCGCTCGTAAACGACCCCGACTTCATAATTTTCGACGAGCCGACCAACGGGCTGGACGTCCTCACGGCAAAGACGGTCACCGATTTCATTCTCGAACTCAAAGCGCGCGGCAAGACGGTTATCCTGTCTACGCACATTTTCAGCCTCATAGAAAAGCTGTGCGACAGGGTGGGGATAATCATAGACGGCAGGCTCGCCGCGCTCGATACGCTTGAAAACATAACGGCGGGCAAGAGTTTGGAAGAGAGATTTTTCGACATCTACTCGCAGTTCAAAGGGGGAGAAGCGCTATGAGGACGGTATTAACCATAATAAAGAAAGAATTTTACCGCTTTTTCAAGGACGAGCGGCTGTGGCTCACGGCGATAGTTCTGCCCGGGGTGCTGATATTCGCGGTGTACAGCCTGATGGGCGGCATAATAGACAGCGTGCAGCAACAGGAAGAAGACTACTTCCCGACGGCGATAGTCGTCAATATGCCGACAAGCCTCTCGCCCGCATTTTCGCAGGCGTTTAAGCTGAGCGATGGGGACGTCGACGGCGGCAAACAGCTTGTAAAGGAGAGAAAGATCGACGCGCTGATAGTTTTCCCCGAGCGCTTCGACGAGCTTATAGCGCAGTACTCGCCTGCTTCGGGTCAACCCGCGCCCAACGTTGAAATCTACTACGATTCTTCGGAGGAACATTCGCAAATTGCCTTTTACAAGGCGGAGAGCATGCTCTCGGCGTTCGAGGACGCGGCGTCCAATATGTTTGACGTCAACCGCCCCGCTGCGGAAGCCGTGTACGATTTCGCGGACTCGCAGAGCTCGTCGAGAATGATACTTTCAATGATAGTGCCGATGATTTTGCTGATGCTGCTTTTCAGCGGTTGTATGGCGGTCGCGCCCGAATCCATCGCGGGCGAAAAGGAGAGGGGAACTATCGCGACCCTGCTCGTCACGCCCGTAAAGAGGGGGTATGTCGCCGTCGGCAAGATAGCCGCGCTCAGCGTTATGGCGCTGTTGAGCGGGCTTTCAAGCTGTATCGGCATGATGCTCGCCCTGCCCCGCCTCGCCGGCTCGGGCAGCGGGCTGACGATTTCCATGCTCACGGTGGGCGACTATGCCGCGCTGCTCGGCGTGGTGCTCTCCACGGTGCTCGTGCTCATCGCGCTTATCGCGATAATTTCGGCTTACGCGAAGAGCGTGAAGGAAGCGAGCGGGCTCGTCGTGCCCGTCATGCTGATAACCATGCTGTGCGGCGTGTTCTCCATGTTCGTGACGGGCGTCGCCAATATCGGGCTGTTCTTCATTCCCATATTCAACAGCGCGCTTATAATATCTTCTATAATTTCGGGGACGATGACGGGCGGCGCGCTCGCAGTCGCTATATGCGCAAATATCGCCTTTTCCGCCGCCCTCGTGTTCGTCTTGGCGAGAATGTTCAAGAGCGAGAGGATAATGTTCAACAGATAAAACGCAAGTAATATTATTATAATAAGGTCAAAGGGGCGCGCTTTGAAAAAGCGCGCCCCGATATTTTTGTAGGAAGATATTAAAAGGCGGGCGGAAGTCGCCCGAAAATCAATTATAAACATGAAAAAGACAGGCAAAAATAACAGCGACGGGGAAGTCCCCATCGCCTGCTTTCAAAAAAGCCGTGCAGTCCCTTTTGCCGCAAGAAGCCGAAGCGTAACCCGAACAGGTAGCTACTGCAAAGCAACCTTATGGCACACCCGCTAAACCGTTTAGTGCTGCTATATCCCTATCCTGACACGGTTCGCGGCGGCGGGTTGCATAAGACCTTGTTATCAACACCCCTTGCACGGGGCAGCCTTCCACTTCTTACGTCGAGAGGGGCGATTCAGTCCTGCTGTAGCGGATTGCAGGTACAGGGCACCGCTATCTCCCCACTTAGCACGGTAAAAGCATTATAGCACAGCGGCGCGATTAAATCAACTAAATTTTTCCGCCTTTGCAAATTAGTTTGTCCGGGCGCGCAAATTAGTTGACGTCCGCTTTGAGTTCGCGTACAAATAAGTTTGAGCTCGCTTGCAAATAAGTTGACATCTTCCCGCGGTTATACTAAAATCATTTAGTGAAAAAAGGAGAGATTTTATGGCAGAAAATTGCACTCACGATTGTTCTTCCTGCGGGGAAAACTGTTCTTCCCGCACGGCGGAAAGTCTGAAAAAACCGTTGCATGAGATGAGCTCCGTCAAAAAGGTCATAGCCGTAGTTTCGGGCAAAGGCGGAGTGGGAAAATCGATGACGAGCGCGCTTCTCGCGATAGCTTCCCAGAACAAGGGCTATATAACCGCGCTGATGGACGCCGACATAACGGGACCTTCCATTCCGCGCATGCTCGGCATACGCAAGCGGGCGATGGGCAGCGACAACGCCATACTTCCCGTCGTATCGGAAAGCGGCATACAGGTGATGAGCATGAACGTCTTGCTCGAAAAGGAGGACGACCCCGTGGTTTGGCGCGGCTCGCTCATTTCGGGCACGGTGTTGCAGTTCTGGACGGACGTCATCTGGAACGAGGTAGACTATATGTTCGTAGACATGCCCCCGGGCACGGGCGTGCCGCTCACGGTGTTCCAGAGCCTCCCCGTTGACGGCATAATAATCGTCACGACGCCGCAGGATCTCGTCGGAATGATAGTGCAGAAAGCCGTCAACATGGCGGAAATGATGAATATCCCCATTCTCGGCATAGTGGAGAACATGAGCTATTTCACCTGCCCCGACTGCGGCAGAAAGATAAGCGTCTTCGGCGAGAGCTGCGTGGACGCGATAGCCCTCGAACACGGCATACCCGTCGTCGCGAAAGTGCCGATCGATTGCAAGCTCACGCAGTGCGCGGATTGCGGAAAGTTGGAGGAGTGGGAGGACAACTACCTCGCTGAATTCTTCGACAAGATAGATAAAAATTTGAACAAGAAATAAAGTTTATGCGCGCCGCGCGGAAAATTTTCCGCGCGGCGCGCCCCCTTTTTATATATTTGCTTTTAAGATATCACCCGACTTGGGCGAAAATCACCTCTTTTCGGGCAAATATTTCCAATATCTGACGGGCATGTAACCCTTCATCTGCTTTGCATGCGGTCTGCTCTCAATGTTCACCGACTTGTAGTACTGCCGCCACAAGTTTTCGAAGTATTGCTGATATTCCGAAAGATATATTTCCGCGCCGTCGGCTTCGGTCATCACTATCTCTTCCCCGTCGAACATTGCCGCCTTCTTGCGTTTTACG
>CANREX010000119.1 GCA_947629735.1 uncultured Clostridia bacterium | reverse complement strand
GCGAGCTCCCGGGCACGAGAGAGATTATGCAGGGCACTATGAACACCGTTGCGGGCGTCTTTATCGCCCTCGCCAAAAACTCCGAGGCGATAGAGGCGAAAAGCGAGGTTATCAGCGTGTTCACGAACAGCTGACCGGGCAGGGCGTACTCCATTAAAAGATATACCCCGAGCGTGGGCACGGTTGCGAGCAGCGCCCAGCCCAACCTCCTGAAATTGAGGTTGAAATATGCGCATATGCCCACCGTTCCCGCTATGCCCGAGATGATGAAATACAGATAATATTTAAGACCCGAACGGGGTTCGGCGGGTAAAAAGTCGGTGATGGGCTTCAACGCGAGCATGGCAACGGAATACCCCGCTACTATGACGGCTGTCAAAAGCAGGGCGTTGACTATCTGAAACGAGCCGCTCATTATATCGCCCGTGAACAGATCGCGCACGGCGTTTGTGAGCATGAGCCCGGGAATAAGTATCATTATAGAGCCTATGATGACCATAGAGCCGTGACAGGGCAGCCCGCACAGCGTGCACAGCTTGCACACCGATATCCCGATGAGCCCGCCGCACAGCGAGAGTATGAAAAGGGTTGCGTACGCGTTGAGAGAGCGGATCGAGAGCAATTCGTTCAAGCCCGCCATTAAAAAACCTATAAGAAAGCCGGGGATAAAATCGGCGATGTCGCCGCCGAAAAATATGGAGAAACTTGCGCTGACGAGTCCCGCGCCCAACACCGTTATCCACTTGTTGCGCGTCTTTGTCTGCCCGAGTTCCAACACCATTTTCATGGCTTCGTCGGGCGGGAATTTTTTGCTGCAAATATCGCGGGAAAGCTGGTTGTATTTTTCGAGCAAGGCGAGGTTGTTGGACGACGAGGTGACCCTCTTCATCAGGCTGTATTCCCGCCCGCTGGAAAGTTTTATGCTCGCAAAGACCATGGAGGGAAGCGCGGCGCAGTTTACCTCTTCCACGCCGTAGGCGGAACATATCATGTTTACCGCCATTTCCACGCGGGAAACCGCCCCGCCAGAGGTGAAAATGCCTATCCCCACTTTGACGGCTATCTCCAACACCTTTTCGTAGTCTATGCCGCCGTATTTATCTTCCGTCGATTTTGCTTCCTGCGGAATATTATCTAAGATAATATTTTCCATACCACTCTAATTATACGAATTTTTTTTGCGATGTCAAACGCTTTATGCCGCCTTGCGCGCGCCCGCAAAAAAATCTTTTCCGCCCTTTTGCATGCGGTTTTCCGATTGTTTGCGCGGGGGTTTGTGACGTCAACTGCGCTTGGGGCTGTAAATGAATTTGCGGGAAGTTGCGGGGAAGTTGCGCGGGGCGGCGGAAAAGCCGTGCGGGGGCGGTGGATTGGGTCAGGCGGCGGGGAAGTTTCGAAAATACGCAAAAAAAATCGGGTTCGCGCCCGATTTTTTTTGCGTATATTATGCCGTTTTATGAGGTATTAAAGTGGAAATCTTTCTACAATATCAAAAAATTATTTGACCTTGCGGAAGTAGAACCAAATCGCGAGCAAGACCTGTATCGCCGCGCCCACCACATAACAGGGCCATATGGGAATTGCGGGCGCGAACAGCGCGATATTTACGTTAACTATCGCGGCGGCGGACCAGACTATCCCCGAACAGCACAGCAAGGTTATAAGTTTTGTTCCCCATATGCAGGAGAAAACGGTAGCGACTATGAACGTGAAGATGGGCGCTATCACGTAGCTCATGAAAGCGTATTTCGTGACGGGCGTATAGAAAAGTATCATATACACGCCCGTGGCTATCACCCACACAAGCCCCACCGCGAGCAAGGCTATTAAAAAGTGCTTCTTTTTGAGGTTGAGCACGGGCTTTACCACCTTTTCGGGCTGCATGCTCACGATGTCGTCGAGGGAGATATGATACAGCTGCGCAAGCCTTATCAGCACGCGCAGGTCGGGAATGGATTCCCCCCTCTCCCATTTGGAGACGGCTTTATCCGAATAATTGAGCATTTCCGCGAGCTGTAATTGCGTAAGCCCCGCTTCCTGTCTGAGCCTGATAAGATTTGCGGCGATTATATCTTTCAGGTCGTCGCCGTTGGTATTCAATTCACTCATAAGGCGATTATAACACGCATTTTTGAAAAATGCAACCGTTTTAAACCACTCTACTGACAGTAGAGTCCGTTTTTCGGGCGGTAGAGTTGCAAAAACGGACGGTTGACAAGGTGAATAAAATCATAGAGCGCGCGCACGCATAAGTAGGTTGTAAAAAATCGTGATAAAGGATATACTGTTTATACACAAAGGCGCGGGGCGCAAAGTGCGTTTTGCCGCAGCTTTTAAGCGCGGGGCGCAATTTTAGCGCGACTTCCACCGAGAATAGCGGGGCATTGGGGCGGCAAAGGCTGACTTCCACCGAATATAGCTGCGTAAAGGTCGGATTAGGTTCCGCCGCTGCTGTTCGCTCGGCGCGGAGAAGTCTCGCTCCCGAAATAAAACGTCGGTGAAGTCCCGCTCCCGACGACTGCGATTGAACACAGGGGCGCACGGAAGACGTCATATTCCCGACGCGCCGATCGGTTTTCTTTATTTGACAAAAAGCCAAAAAGGAGGATAAATGAAAGTGCGTAATTTCGATATATTCGTCGATTCTTCGGCAAACCTTACCGATGAAATGATACAAAACTACGATATTAAGGTCGTTCCCTACATCTGCTCTATCGACGGGGTGGATATGGAATGTTACCGCGAGGACGAAAACAGCGAGGAAATCGCGAAAAAATTCTACGACGCGATGAGAAACGGCAGCGAGACCCGCACCGCGCTCATCAATTCCGAACGGATAAAGGCCGCCGTCGAGCCCTCTTTAAAGCAGGGCAGAGACGTGCTGTTCGTAAGCATTTCTTCCCAGATAAGCGGCACGTTCAACCAGGCGAAAAATGCCGCGGAAGAGCTGAAAAAGCTCTATCCCGACAGGAAAATGGTGATTTTCGACAGCTACAACGCTTCCCTCGGCGAGGGCATGTTTGCGGTGCACGCGGCGAGGCTCGGGGAGCTCGGCGAGGACATCGATTCGTGCGCGAAATGGCTTGAAAAACACAAGCTCAACATGAATTCGGTGTTCACCGTCGCGCAGCTGAAATACCTCAAAAAGGGCGGCAGGATATCCGCTACTCTTGCGCTTGCGGGCACGCTTTTGAATATCAAGCCCATTTTAAAGGCCGACCCCAACGGCAAAATTGCGTTTGCGGGCACGGAAAGAGGTCGCCGCAAAGCGCTCTCCCACCTCGCCGAACAATTTGAAAAGAACGCCGTCGGTCCAGAAAGTCAGACGGTGTGCATCGCGCATGCGGACTGCTTGGAGGACGCCGAACTGCTGCGCGATATGCTGATTGCGCGCGGTGCGACGGACGTGGTCATTCAGATGTATGACATCTGCACGGGCTCGCACGTAGGCCCGGGAACGGTTGCGCTGTTCTTTATGGGCAAGGAGCGCGGAAAAGCCGCCGACGGGGAAGCCGCCGACGAGAAAGATAAGCGCGGCGTGGCAAGCCGCAAGCACGCGAGATAATTTTCCCCGCGCGTTTGAACGCCGCCGCATTTGGGAAAACTTTCAACCGCGTTTGGGGAAACACTTCCCGCCCACCGCGTTTAAACGACGCTCGCGTTGGGGGAAAACTTCCCCGCTTTGCGCAAAATTATTATTTAAGAATACACTCTCACCTTATTTTTTCACTACACAAGGAACGCGCCGACGGCTTGCCGTCGGCGCGTTCCTTATTCTTTATTCACTTTATTCCTTAATTTTTATCTCTCCTGAACGAGCTTGCGGTTGTCCTTTATTTCACTTTTATCTTCGTCGGGCTATCTTTTTTCGCCCCGTTTTCAGTCCTTATCTTCGTCCTTATCGCCGTCATTATCATCGTCATTATCTTCGTCTGCACGCACATGCTTACCGTAAGCGAACGCCTTGGCGTGCTTGGTTTCGAGGTAGTGCAAAAACACCTTGCACGCGGAGTATATCTCGCGGTAGGCGCGGGCGAAGTCACACGTATACCAAGGGTCGGCGATCTCTATTTGGTCTTGCAAAAAGCTGCCCAGCTTGAACACCTTTGAGCAGTAGCCCCCTCCCGCCATTCGGCACACGTCGTCGTAGTTCATGTTGTCCATGACCAGAATGTAGTCCGCGTTTTTTATATCGGAAAAGGTGAGTTTTTGCGCGCGGTGCGAGAAGTTATAGCCCATTTCCCGCAGCTGCCGCTGTGCGGGCGGATAGATCGGATTGCCCACCTCGCAGTCGGATGTGGCAAACGAGGAGATGTCAAGGCAGTCCGCTACACCTTCCTCCTCCGCAAGCCGCTTGAAAATCGCTTCCGCCATCGGCGAACGGCAGATATTGCCGAGGCAAACGAAAATTACGCCTATCATTTTGCGCCCTTCCCCTCACTCGCCGAGCTTCGTCTTGCTGAACGGTATGGGGTTGGGAACGTACGCTTCCAG
>CANREX010000118.1 GCA_947629735.1 uncultured Clostridia bacterium | reverse complement strand
GGCGGAACGGTTTGCGTCGAACCCTTCGGGCGCGGCGCATGAGGAGAGCACGGAAACGTCCTCCGGCAGACGGGCGTTGAGCGCGTCCGCGAGCCTCCCGCCCGGGATAGCTACGGGCAAATCGACGTGAGCCGTCTGACCCGCCGCGTGCACACCGCTGTCCGTCCTGCCGCTTCCGCATACCCTTGCCTTTACGCCGAACGCCGAAAATATTGCGTTTTCCAACTCGCCCTGCACCGTCCTGCGACCCGTCTGAACCTGCCAGCCGCAAAACTCCGTGCCGTCGTAGGCAATCTTCAACGCGTATCTCATGATATCACCATATAGGGCGCGATAGCGGGGTAAATTTCCGCCGCGTACATGTCGAGGAGTATCACGCCCGCAATCAGCGCGCCCGCGAAAAGCAAGCCTATCGCATCCCGCCACGTAAAGCGCAGTTTTTTGTATTTCGTGCGCTTCGCGCCCGAGCCGTAGCAGCGGGCGTCCATCGCGTCGCCGAGCTCTTCCGCCCGCCTGAACGCGCTTATAAGCAGGGGTATGAGGACGGGCACTATCGCCTTTATCCTCTTGAAAATGTTGCCCGATTCGAAGTCAGACCCCCTCGCTTTCTGCGCGGAAATTATGCGGTTGGTCTCGTCTATCAGCGTGGGGATAAACCTCAGCGCGATAGACATTATCAGCGCGAACGCGTGCACGGGAATTTTGATGAGCGTGAGGGGATAAAGGAGACTTTCCAGCCCGTCCGTAAGCGACACGGGCGTAGTAGTCAGAGTCAGAAGAGCCGAACACATAACTATGAGGAACAGCCTTATCATCAAAAACGCGGCGAAGATAAGTCCTTCCGTATAGACGTTGATTATCCCCCAATGCCACAACAGATTTTCGCCTTTATGGAAAAATATGTTGAGCGCGGATGTGAACAGCAGCAAAAATATTATGCCCTTGACTGAACGCAGCACCGAGCCGAACGGCACGCGCGCGGCGATTATCGCTATGAAGAGCAACAGCGCGCACAGCGCGAGGGCGTAGAAAGAATCCGCCACGAACAGCATGACTATAAACGCGATAAGGCACAGCAGTTTAAAGCGCGGGTCGAGGTTGTGCACAAATGACTTGACGGGATAAAACTGCCCGAACGTGACGTCGTTAAGCATTGTCCGCACCCCCTTTGTACATCGAAAGCACGGCGCGGACGAAGTCATCCGCCTTACACCCGCAGGAAAGGCAAATTCCCTTTTCCGCAAGCGCGCCTTTGAGTTTGGAGGTAAGCGGCGCGTCCAGCCCTATCTCTTTCATCTTATCTATGTCTGAAAACAGCTCGGAAGGGCTTCCGCACATAGCTATTTTTCCGTCGGAGAGCACGCATGCGCGGGTGCAGTTTTCCGCGACCTCGTCCATATCGTGCGAGACGACGATTACGGTTCTGCACCAATCGCTGTGCAGTGAGTGGAGCAGCTTCATGATCTCCCGCTTGCCGAGAGGGTCGAGCCCCGCCGCGGGTTCGTCGAGAATGAGTATATGGGGTTTTGTGACTATCACGCCCGCTATCGCCACCCTGCGCTTCTGCCCGCCCGAAAGGTCGAAGGGCGATTTGTCGCGCACTTCGTCATAGTCCAGCCCGACCGCCGTCAAACTCTCGCGCACGGCGTTTTCGACTTCTTCGGAAGATATCCCCCGCCTGAAATTTTTAAGACCGAACGCGACGTCGTCGAACACCGTCTCGGCAAACAGCTGATATTCGGGATATTGAAAGACCATTCCGACGTCCGCACGCAGAGCGCGGAAATCGCATTTGCGGCGGGAGAGGTCAAACCGACCTATCGTTATCGAGGGGGGCGGGGGCGGCGCTACGCCCTTTTTCGCCTTGGGCTTTTTGTAGTGCTTTTCCGCCTGCGGGAGCTTTATCAGCGCGTTGAGGTGCTGCACGAGCGTGGACTTCCCGCTGCCCGTGTGCCCGATTATGCCGAAAAATTCCCCTTCTTTTACGGTCAAATCCACCCCTTTGAGAGCGCGCGTCGCAAAGGGCGATTTTTTGGAATATGTGAAAGTTAGATTCTTTATGTTGATGTCCCATTCGCCGCCCGCCGCTTCGCTTTCTCTTTCGGAAACGGGCGGGGAGGAAATCTTTCTTCCTTTGAAGGCGTCGGCGATTTCACCCGCGAGTTCGTCGGGGAAAAGGGCGCACTTTACGTCCATTCCCCCGCGGCTTAAACCGCGGCATATCTCGCCTATTTCGGGGAGACAGAGATTGAACGTTTCGAGGCGTTCGCCGTCCGAAAAGATATCTTCCGGCTTGCCCGTCAGCGCAATCTCCCCCCTGTTCATGACTATCGCCCTGTCCGCAAGCAGCGCCTCGTCCATGAAATGGGTTATTAAAATTACGGTTATCCCGTCCTCTTTATTCAGCTTTTTGGCGACGGAGACGACCTCTTTCCTGCCCTTGGGGTCGAGCATGGCGGTGGATTCGTCGAGAATGAGCACGTCGGGCTTTATCGCGAGCACGCCCGCGACGGCTATCCTCTGCTTCTGCCCGCCCGAAAGGCGCGTAGGGGTGGAATGTCTGTATTCGCTCATGCCAACAGCCGAGAGCGCCCACTCTATGCGCCTGCCCGTCTCCTCGCGGTCGAGCCCTATGTTTTCAGGTCCGAACGCGACGTCGTCCTCCACTATCGAGGCGACCATCTGGTTATCGGGGTTCTGGAAAACTATGCCCGCGTGGCGGCGCACTTCGCCCACGCTCGCCCTGTCGGAGGGGTCGAGCCCCCACGTTTCCACCTTGCCTTTGTCCGCTTCCAACAGACCGCAGATAAGGCGGGCGAGGGTGGATTTCCCGCTGCCGTTATGCCCCAAAACGCACAAAAATTCGCCTTTTTTTACCTCGAAAGACACGTCTTTGAGCGCAAGACCGCTTTCGTCGGAATAGGCGAACGACACGTTGGTGAATTTCACCGCGGTTTCGGGCTGAGCGGGGTCGTTATTGAGTTGTTCCGCAGAGCCCTGCGCAGCGATATTTTCCATCTCTATCCGCCTTTTGTAAGACACGTGTGATTTTTCTTTGAAAATTATATCAAACGCTGCGGCATTTCACAAATAAATTGAGTGCGTTTAAAGAGAAAGATTGATAAAATTTTTTTCACCCTTCCTCTTTTTTCACGGTCGGCTATTGACATTTCGCTCTTTGTGTTTTATAATTGATTAGGTGTTAATGTGTAACATTAACCGTGAATTAAAAAAAACAAAAAAATTTATTCGGAGGTTTTTTGGATGAAAAAATTGACCATCGACGGTAATACCGCCGCAAGTCACGTTGCCTACGCATTCTCTGAGGTCGCGGCAATCTATCCCATCACCCCCTCTTCCCCCATGGCGGAAGTCGCGGATGAATGGGCTACCGCGGGCAGAACGAATATGTGGGGACAGAAGGTTAAGATTGCTGAAATGCAGTCGGAAGGCGGCGCGGCAGGCGCTGTACACGGTTCGCTCTCGGCGGGCGCGCTGACCACTACTTACACCGCTTCCCAGGGGCTTTTGCTTATGATCCCCAACATGTACAAGATCTCGGGCGAATTGCTGCCCATGGTTATGCATGTTTCGGCGCGCGCTCTCGCGGCACATTCGCTCAACATTTTCGGCGACCACGCGGACGTCATGGCTTGCCGCCAGACGGGCTTTGCGATGCTGTGCGATTCTTCCGTACAGGAAGTTATGGACCTCGCATTGGTTGCGCACCTTTCCACTTTGAAGGCGAAAGTTCCCTTTATCAACTTCTTCGACGGATTCAGAACCTCTCACGAAGTAGCCAAAATCGACGTCTGGGACGAAGAGGACAACTACGCGGAAATCCGCGCTATCTGCCAGGAAGCGGGCATTGCGGCCGATATAGCCGACTTCAAGTCCCGTTCGCTCAACCCCGAGCACCCCATTCAGAAGGGCACGGCGCAGAACGGCGATACATACTTCCAGAACAGAGAGACGGCTAACAGCTATTACGCGGCTACCCCCGCCATCGTTCAGAAGATGATGGACCTCGTTTCCTCCAAGTGCGGCAGGAAATATCACCTCTTCGACTACGTGGGCGACCCCAAGGCGGAAGAAGTCATCGTCTGCATGGGCTCGGGCTGCGAGACGATAGAAGAATCTATCAACAAGCTCAACGCAATGGGCAAGAAATACGGTCTCGTCAAGGTTCGCCTTTACAGACCTTTCGTCGCGGAAGCATTCGTCAACGCTATCCCCAAGACGGCTAAAAAGATCGCCGTACTCGACAGGACGAAAGAGCCCGGCTCGCTCGGCGAGCCTCTGTACCTCGACGTCTGCTCGGCTATGCTCGAAATGGGCAGGACGGACGCGAAAGTCGTCGGCGGCAGATACGGACTCGGCTCTAAGGAATTCACTCCTTCGATGGTGCTTGCGGTTTACAAGAACCTCGAACAGAAAGAGCCCAAGAATCACTTCACGATAGGTATTTACGAGGACGTCACCAATTCCTCGCTCGACTTCTCCGAAAAGTTCGACGCAGCTCCCGCGGGTTCGACTTCCTGCAAGTTCTACGGTC
>CANREX010000117.1 GCA_947629735.1 uncultured Clostridia bacterium | reverse complement strand
CTTTCTTGCCCTTCTTGCCCTGAATTACCGCGTCCTCGGCGGTGAACACTATCTGTCCCGCAGCCGCGCCGGGGGAAGCCGCAATGCCCGTGCCGACGACGTTGGACTTATCCGCTTCTTTCAACGCCTTTGTATCGAACGTGGGGTGAAGAAGCATGTCGAGGGACTTCGCGTCTATCTGCATGAGCGCCTGCTCTTCGGTTATCATGCCCTCGTCTATGAGGTCGCACGCAATCTTTATAGCGGCAGCCGCGGTGCGCTTGCCGTTACGCGTCTGCAACATGTACAGCTTGCCGCGCTCTATCGTGAATTCCATGTCCTGCATGTCGCGGTAATGGTCTTCGAGGGTGGCGCAGACCTTCAAGAACTGCTGATATACGTCGGGGAGGACTTCCGCCATCTTGGATATGGGCATGGGGGTGCGTACGCCCGCGACGACGTCCTCGCCCTGAGCGTTCATAAGGAATTCGCCCATGAGACCCTTTTCGCCCGTGGCGGGGTTACGCGTGAACGCAACGCCCGTGCCGCAGTCGTCGCCCATGTTGCCGAACGCCATCATCTGCACGTTGACCGCAGTGCCCCAGCTGTAAGGTATGTCGTGGTCCATTCTGTAAACGTTTGCGCGGGGGTTATCCCACGAACGGAATACCGCTTTGATAGCCTCGAAAAGCTGTTCCTTGGGGTCGTCGGGGAAGTCTTTGCCGAGCTGCTTTTTATACTCCTGCTTGAATTGGTTGGCGAGCGTTTTCAGATCGTCCGCGTCGAGCTCGACGTCGAATTCTACGCCCTTCTTCTCCTTCATGTTGTCGATGAGTTTTTCGAAATATTTCTTGCCGACTTCCATTACGACGTCGGAGAACATCTGGATAAATCTTCTGTAACAGTCCCACGCCCAACGGGGGTTATTCGATTTTTCCGCGATGGCGTTGACGACTTCCTCGTTGAGACCGAGGTTCAATATAGTGTCCATCATGCCGGGCATGGAAGCGCGCGCGCCCGAGCGCACGGAAACGAGCAGGGGGTTGTCCTTATCGCCGAACTTCTTGCCGCAGATATTTTCCATCTTGTCGATATAGGTCATTATCTCAGCCTGAATGTCGGGATTGATCTTCTTGCCGTCCTCGTAATATTGGGTGCAAGCCTCCGTGGAAATTGTGAAGCCCTGAGGGACGGGGAGACCTATGTTGGTCATCTCCGCGAGGTTCGCGCCTTTGCCGCCGAGCAGCTCTCTCATCTTTGCGTTACCTTCGGTAAAAAGGTAGCAATACTTTTTTGCCATAGAAAATTTATCCTCCTGAATTGATGTTTTCTTTGTGTTTTTCTCTTGAACTTTTATACAGCTTAAATATTATAACTTATTATGCGCGCATTTTCAAGTGGTTTTCTCAAATTATCGCCGCATTTTTGCGCTATTTATCGCTTTTATCGCCTTCTCGCGCCTGCCCGGACGCGCTTTCGCCGTCCGCGCCCTGTTCTTCGTCGGATTTTGTGACTTCCACGCGCTCGGCGAGGGAATCTTTTTCAACTGCGGGTTTATACGAAAGGGCGCCGCCTGCAACTTCCGCTTCCGTGGAAGTCTCTCCTTCCCCCTCTTCCGTTGTCTCTTCTTCCGTTGTATCCGATTCCGTGGACGTCTGCTCGCATATCTCCCCCGTAGCGCCCCGCTTGCCGATATAGACGGGGATAATGTGCGGGTAGAGCTTTCGACCGAGCGCCCTGTCCGCAGAAAGTACAAGGCTGAGCGCGCACGTCGCCACAACGCACCAGATTATATCCATCATAGTGTCGATAAGCCCGATATCGAGATATCCCCCCTCTATCGTGTACAGCAGCTCGTTATCCTCGCCGTACACCTGCGTGTAGGCTATACCGTCTATCTGCAATGTGTGGAGATGGTCGTAGGGCACGTGAAGCATAAAGGAATGGAAATGGTCCACTATGCTGTCTTCCTGCATGTCGAACGCGGGCATCAGACTGTCGCAGGCGAATTCGTAGATTTCCCATATAATGGAGAGAATCATGCAGAACCCCGCGCTGAACACGAGATAGATTACAAACTGCCTTATCGTTTTGGGCTCGCCGAGGAAGGACTTTATAAAGCTGAAACCGAGGGTCGCGAACAGCAGCCCCCAGCACGCGTGCAATATGTCGTCGAGTATGGGGATATAGGTGTAGAAATTATAGCTCGCCCCGAGGAAACAGAACACGCAGAACACGAGCACGAAAAGCGTGTACGCAAAGGGCGAACGGAGATCGAGGAAGTACTCCACCATGAAAAATACGGGGATAACCACAAGGTACGCGAGCGAGATAAAGCAGTCGCGCACGTGATCGTTCCCGAGAACGGAAAAATATATGAGCGAACCTATGCAGAACGCCGCGTACAGCGCCATGAGTACAAGAAACGATATGTCCGTCTTGAAGCGGTTTTTCAAATATCCGCCGAAAAACTTTTGCCTTTTTCTCTTTTCCATAAGTAAATTCCGTCCGTTAAAAAACTATTCAGACCCCCATATATGCCCCGAGTAAATTCCATCCGTTAAAATTTCATTGCGCTTAGGTCTATCCTTTGTGACATACCCCAAGCAGACCCGTTCGACTGCACTCGCTATTGCTCGTTCCGCTTTGTGAAAATTTTTGCTTGCCCGCAAAAATTTTCTACAAACCGTCGGGCTAACGCCCTCCCCCTGCTGTCATTCTGCCCGAGGGCGACAGCCTTTTTTTACTGTCATTCTGCCCGAGGGCAAACAACGCTCTCCCCTACTGTCATTCTGCCCGAGGACGACAGCCTTTTTTTACTGTCATTCTGAGCGAAGAGAGGCTGAAAGCCGAACGAAGTCGAAGAATCCGGAAGTAATAAGTGAAAAAGCCGTTTCACCTGGGCGTTTCCCCTATATTCCCCCACCTTGGGGTGGGGAAAATTAAAAAAGGGGCAGGGATAATTTTTACCGCATTATAATTGCACTTGCTACCGCAATTCAACCTCTTTTTTTCGGCAAATGTAAGGGCAACATTTACCTCGGTCGCCGCCCGCGTTTTTCCGCCGCACGCGAATGTCAGTAATAAGTGGCGACGCTTTCGTCCTTGGGCAGGGGCTCGCACCTCTCTATTTTTTCGGCGCTGAGCACAGGACCTTGCTGCCTGTACACGGGGCTGTAACCGTAGCCCACTTCCGCGACGACTTTCAGCCAATCTTTGGTCGCGACGCCCTCTATCAGCCCGTTTGTTTTGAGCGCGAAACCGTCGTAGGCGATGTCCGCCTCGCAGCAGGTCATTATAAATCTGCCGATGACTATCGCGCCCGCGCCCACCTTTTTGGAGACGGCGGCCATTCCCTTGAACGACACTTTTTTGCCTATATATTGCTTGGGATTTTCGGATAAATCGCGATAGAAAAACGCGAAGTCCCTGTCCTCTATCTCGATGATTGGCGCGTTGACGTCAAACGGAAGGGGGTCTTCGATGTCGTCGTACTCCGCCTTGCCGCCGACGTATTCGTAAACTATGTCGGGTCGGCGGGAAATGCCGCGCACAACCTTGTGGAAGTCCTCTTTTGCAAACTCGCCCTTGAAGCGGTTGAACACCACGAGCTGGGTTAATTGCACCTTGTCAAAGACGAGCTGGCGCATGTTCTGATTGAAGTTTATGAACGTGTTCGCGTCGAAAAAGCTCATCATCTGGTTGACGACCCAATTTTCGGGCATGGCGTCGAAAAATTGCTGCAACAGCCACATGCCGTTGTATTCGACAACCACCCTGCCCGCGCGGTGCTTGCGCATGAAAAAGGAGAGGTTGGACTGTGTGAGATCGCCGACGTCGTCGAGGTACTCTATCCCCACGTGCTTTACGGCAAAGCGGGAGGGATCGTATTCCTCTTCCCCCTCCTCGCAGACGAGCAAAAGCGTGCGACCGCCGTCTTCCATGCGCTCGTCTTCCAGCGTTTCCTGTATGAATTTTGTCTTCCCCGATTCCAAAAACCCGAGGAATAAATATACGGATATCTCTTCCATTTTTTTGTGTAACTTGTTGATATGTGTGGTTGATATTTGAGATTGAAGTTTGAAGTTGTGATTAAAACGTGCTGTTAATGTGTGTGATAAAGCGTGCTGTTTTTTAAGGGTTGTTCGTTATAGAGGACATCAGACCCTTTATCGCACTTGCCCGACTTTTTTACTGTCATTCTGCCCGAGGTATTGGTACTTTTGCTGTTCCCCAACTGCCCGAGGGCGGTAGTCCTACCCACACTGTCATTCTGCCCGAGGGCGACAAGCCCGATGGTTTGTAGAAAATTTTTGCGATTAAGCAAATATTTTCACAAAGCGGAGTGAACGCATTTATTTTTTTATTGTCATTCTACCCCTCTCTAATGTCATTCTGAGCGAAGCACCGTAGGTGCGCAGTCGAAGAATCTAGTATTTCATTGCGCTTAGGTCTTTCCTATGCGACATACCCCAGCCGGATTCCTCGACAGGCTCGGAATGACAAAATGAGGTAAACCCTACGCCCTACCCTGCCCTCCCCACTCCCCTCAACAAGGGGAGTGGGGGAGGTATGAAGAGGTGTCATT
>CANREX010000116.1 GCA_947629735.1 uncultured Clostridia bacterium | reverse complement strand
GGGCGAGCCGCTGCCTAAAACGGTTTTCGGGCACACGTGGCTGTTGCAGGGCGGCGACAAGATGTCCAAGTCCAAGGGCAACGTCATGTATGCGGACGACCTCGCCGCGCTTTACGGCGTGGACGCAACGCGCTATTTCGTGCTGCATGAAATGCCCTATTCTTCCGACGGCGTTATAACGTGGGAGCTTGTGACGGAGAGGGTGAATTCCGACCTCGCCAACACGCTCGGCAACCTCGTCAAGCGCACGGTAACCATGGCGGATAAGTACTTCGGCGGCAGGGTGAAAAACCGCGGATTGAGCGGCACGCCCGACGAAGAACTCGCCGAAGTAGCCCGCGCCGCGCGCGACAAGGTGCGCGCAAAGATGGACGAATACAAGATAAGCGACGCGCTGGACGAGCTTTTCACCCTCTTCCGCAGGGCGAACAAGTATATAGACGAGACCTGCCCGTGGGTGCTGGCAAAGGACGAAAAACTCCTTCCCCGCCTCGAAGGCGTGCTCTATAACCTGCTCGAAGCGATATGTATAGGCGCGAATCTGTTGCGCCCGTTCATGCCGACAACGTCGGAAAAGATACTTTCGCAGATAGGCGCTTCGGCGCGCGATTACGACAAGCTAAACGCGTTCGGCGTGGCGGAGGAATACGCCGTCGCCGGCGAGGCGCAGACGCTGTTCGCGAGGATAAACCATAGCGACCTTCTCCCAGAAATTGAGAAGATACGCGCCGCGCAGATAGCCGAAAGCGGCGGGGAAAAGGAAGGGCAAAAGGAGAGCAAAATGCAAGAAAACGATCAAGAAAACAAGGTTGATAACGCCGCGCAAGGCGAAGACGAGCAAAAAGAGTGCGCAATAACTATTGACGACTTCGCCAAGATAAAGATGCAGATAGGGCTCGTCGTCGCGTGCGAGGCAGTCAAAAAGAGCAAACTTTTACACGAGACCATAAAGATAGGGGACAGGACGATATCCGTCCTCAGCGGCATAGGCAAGCATTACACCGCGGAGGAGATGGTGGGCAAGAAAGTGGTTGTCGTCACCAATTTGCCCCCGCGCGAGATGAAGGGGCTGATTTCCGAGGGCATGATAATCTGCGCGGAAGCCCCCGACGGCACGCTTTCCCTCATTTCCCCCGAAAAGGACGTGCCCGACGGCAGCCCGCTTTCTTAAAAAGGTAAAATATGTATATCGACGTTCATTGCCACCTCGACGAAAGCGACTACGGCGATTTGTCCGCGCTGATCGCAAAGTGCGGCGAAACGGGGGTGCGGCGGCTGATTGCCGTCGGGTTCTACATACCCTCCTCGGTTTTCGCTAAAAACTGCGCGGAAAAGTACGAAAGCGTGTATTTTTCAGCGGGCTTTCACCCCACCGAACTGAGCAAATTCAAAGAGGGCGATTTGGACATCATAGCCGACCTTTGCAAGCATGAAAAGTGCGTCGCGCTCGGGGAAATCGGGCTCGATTATCACTATCCCGACACGAACAAACCCCTTCAAAAGGAGATGTTTGTAAAGCAGCTTGATTTGGCTGAAAAGCTGTCGCTGCCCGTCCAGATACACTCCCGCGACTGCGCCGAGGACATGCTTGAAATTATAAAGGAGAGGAAATTCCCCGACGGCGCGCTTATGCACTGTTATTCCCATTCGGCGGAAATCGCCGAAATTCTGACAAAGGCGGGGCTGTATTTTTCCTTCGGCGGCGCGTCCACGTGGAAGAGTTCCAAAAGGGCGGCGCGCGCTATCGCGACGATTAACGAAGAGCGGCTGCTCACCGAAACGGACAGCCCCTACATGTCCCCCGCAAGTTCGTACGGCGCATTTCCCAACACGCCCCTCGCAATACCCGAAATTCTAAAAAATATGGCGGAAATCAAGGGGAAAAGCTGCGAGCAAATGCAAAATATCGTGTGGGATAACGCGCACAGACTGTTCAAAAAACTCGGCTGAAAAGGTCAAAAGCCGAAGCAAAACAAATTGCTTCGGCTTTCTTCATCTTCCGTAAGGTATCGTAAACGTTTACGGGATAAGTTTGCGTAAAATGGGGCGTCGCATACCCCGAAAGCGATGGCAAATTAAGGCAGGAAAGATAAAAATGCAGAGCGGTTTTTTTACCTCGCTGAAAAGCAGCGGGTTCGTATTCAAGAAAAAGTACGGGCAAAACTTCATAGCCGACGGCGAACTCCTCGCCCGCATAGTGGAGGGCGCGGGGGTTTGCGATAAAGATGTCGTGATAGAGATAGGCTGCGGCGCGGGCACGCTCACGCGGGAGATAGCAAAGAAGGCGGCGAAGGTGTACGGGTTCGAGATAGACCCCTCGTTGCAGCCCGTGCTCTCTCGCGCCCTTTCGGGTGTGGACAACGCCGAGGTCGTATTCAAAGACTTCATGCGCGTGCCTATGCAAAAGATAGAGAGCGCGCTTCCGCCCTACAAGGTGGTGGCAAACCTGCCCTATTATATAACCACGCCGCTCATAATGCGGTTTGCGGAAGAATCGAAAAAGTGCCAAAGCCTTACCGTTATGGTGCAAAAGGAAGTCGCCGAAAGGCTGTGCGCAAAGTGCGGAACGCCCGATTATGGCGCGATAACCGCTTCCCTCGCCCTGCGCGGGGAGTGCCGCATATTGGAGAGGGTAGGCAGGGAAAAATTCACGCCCAGCCCCAACGTGGACAGCGCGGTCGTCAGGATAGATCTGTGCGAAAAGCGGCTGAACGTGGAGGACGTCGCCCTGTATAAAAAAGTGGTGCAGGCGGCGTTTTCCTCCCGTAGAAAGACGCTTGAAAACAACCTCGTCAACAGCTTTTCCCTCACCCGCGAACAGGCGAAAGAGGCGCTTTGCGATTGTAATATTGCCGAGGGCGCGCGGGGGGAAACCCTTTCCCCGCAGGCGTTTGCGCTGCTGAGCGAAAAATTGAAAAAATATGTGAATTGAAAAGTTCTTAAAGGCTTGTCCCGCGCGTATATTAAGGTGTAAACAAAACGCAAGGAGCACGCAATTATGAACGAGCAATTAGATTACGCACAGATGTTGGAAATTCCCGTCAGCACGGTGAACGTAGTAAAAAAGAAGTCGTTTTTCAAAAAGAAAAAGCCCTCCTCCGACCTTAAAGACATGGTCGTCGAGAGCGTGAACGAGAGGGTGGGCGACACGTACGTTTCCCCCGAAAATCTCGGCGGCTACGATTATTCCGCATATCAGGCGCCCGCAAAGCAAAAGGACGGCGCTGGCAAAATAATAATGGCGGAGGCGGTAGCCGCATGCCTCATCGCCGCGGGCATATTTCTGACGAATATTTTCGTGCCCGACACCGTAATCAACGCCTTTATGGGCAACCTCACCGCGGTAAAGGAAAAGGAAGCGAGCTATAAGGAATTCACCTTGTCTCCCGTCGTATCCTCGCTCTCCGACGCGGAAGTGGCTGTAAGCGCGGACGGCGTCATTCACTTCACAGACAAGACGTCAGTCTATCCGATTTGCGGCGGGGAAGTCTCCTCGGTCGTGCGCGAAAACGGCATGTATACGGTAAAGATCGCGCATACGTCCTCATTTTCGAGCGTGTTTACGGGGCTCGACACGGTGTATGTGGCGGAGGGCGACGAGGTGCGCTCCAACGTGCCGTTCGCCTATTCCGAGGGCAACAGCGAAGTAAAAGTGAGCATGTTCGACGGCGAAACCCTTCTCAACAACTATACGCTTTCGGGCGCAGTGCCCGTCTGGAAAACTTGAAAATTTCAATACACCCGCTCTTTTTCGGGGTGATAATTTTCTGTGCGTTTTTCGGCGGTCTGCCCGTGACGCTGATATTCGTATTGACCGCGCTTTTGCATGAGTGCGGTCATATTTTCTGCGCGGAAAGGTTGGGCTTCACCTGCGAAAAGATAAGAATAATGCCCTACGGCGCGGCGGCGGTGTGTTCAATAGAGGGAATACGCGCGGGCGACGAGATAAAACTCGCCCTCGCAGGACCTGCCGTAAACGCATTTTTTTGCGTGTTCCTCGCGGGGCTGTGGTGGTTTTTCCCCGAAACTTACGCGTTTACCGACGTGTTGATGGCGGCAAACCTTACAATGCTTTTGATGAATATGCTGCCCGCATACCCCCTCGACGGCGGCAGGGTGCTTCGCTGCCTTTTATGTAAGCCGTTCGGCGAAAGGGCGGCGGAAATCGTCACGCGCGTCCTCTCCGCGGCGGCGGCTGCGGCGTGTATCGCGCTGTTTTTCGCATTCGGGTACAATTTGACGCTGCTGTTTTTCGCGCTGTTTCTGCTGTGTTCGGCGGCGGAAAAGCCCGCAAAGGCGGTGCGGCTTAATTTTTCTTCGGCAGCAAAGTTGAAACGCGGGTTGGAAGTCAAATACGTGCTGTGCGATTACAGCCTGACATACAAGGAAGCGATAAAAAAGCTCGACGACAAACGCTATCTCGTCTTGCAGCTCTACGACGGCGGAGTCGCCGACGAGATAACTCAGGACGAACTCTACGAGCAGGCGGCAAGTCACGGCATTTACGATAAGGTCTTTGAAAAGCGGGAGGACGTCTTTTCCGCCTACCTTTCGAGGAAGGAGCGGGAAAAGAGCGATTCTTCCGCCCTGCCGTCGAGCACGGAGCGCACACATTCCACGCCCATGGCGACGGCGTCGTCCACCGCGCCCGAAAGCG
>CANREX010000115.1 GCA_947629735.1 uncultured Clostridia bacterium | reverse complement strand
ACTTGTCATTCTGAGCAAGCACCGCAGGTGCGCAGTCGAAGAATCCGATATTTCATTGCGCTTAGGACTTTTTTATGCGGCAAACCCCAGCCGGATTCCTCGACAGGCTTTGTGAAAATATTTGCTTAATCGCAAAAATTTTCTACAAACCATCGGGCTTGCGCCCTCGGGCGGAATGACAATGCGGCAAACCCCAGCCGGACCCGTTCGACTGCACTCGCCTTACGGCTCGTTCCGCTTTGTGAAAATTTTTGCTTGGTCGCAAAAATTTTCTACAAACCGTCGGGCTAATGCCCTCGGGCAGGGTGACAAAATGCGGTAAAGCCTTTCTAAGCAAACGCAAAGGCAAAAAAGCAGAACGCCGCTTATATGCGTTTAGCGGGAGCTTTGTAACGGCAGAGCCCCGAGACGAAAACGCCTCGGGGCTCTCGCTATACAAAAACGGCGGTTTGCCGAAGCAAACCGCCGTTTTTTTCTATTTAACTTACTTTAAAATCTTAGCAACAACGCCCGAACCAACGGTCCTGCCGCCTTCACGGATAGCGAATTTAAGTTTTTCTTCTACCGCAACGGGCTTGATGAGGTCAACCGTAATGGTTACGTGGTCGCCGGGCATTACCATTTCGGTGCCTGCGGGCAACTCGATAGAGCCGGTAACGTCGGTCGTTCTGATGAAGAACTGAGGACGATAGTGGTTGAAGAAAGGAGTGTGACGTCCGCCTTCTTCCGCTTTAAGGACGTAAACCTGAGCTTCGAACTTGGTAGCCGTCTTTACAGTGCCGGGCTTTGCGAGAACCTGTCCCTTTTCAATGCCTTTCCTGTCGATGCCGCGGAGCAACGCGCCGATATTGAAGCCTGCGATAGCTTCGTCAACGCTCTTGTGGAACATTTCAAGACCGGTAATGGTCGTGCCGACGGGCTTATCGATAAGTCCTACGATTTCAGCGGGATCGCCGACATGCGCAACGCCTCTTTCTACTCTTCCGGTTGCAACCGTACCACGACCGGAAATCGTGAATACGTCTTCGACGGGAAGAAGGAAGGGCTTATCCGTATCTCTTACGGGAGTGGGGATATAGTTGTCGATCGTGTCCATGAGTTGAAGGATGCACTGGCACTCGGGCGCAGCCAGAACTTCCGCGTCGGAGCAGCCGCTCGTAGCCTTTTCCAATGCTTTGAGAGCCGAGCCGCGGATTATGGGGCAGCCCTTGAAGCCGTAGCTTTCGAGAGTGTCGGTGATTTCCATTTCGACGAGCTCCAAGAGTTCGGGGTCGTCCATCTGGTCAACCTTGTTGAGGAATACGACGATATAGGGAACGCCGACCTGACGGGAAAGAAGAATGTGTTCCTTCGTCTGGGGCATAGGACCGTCGGTTGCCGCAACTACCAATATAGCGCCGTCCATCTGAGCCGCGCCGGTGATCATGTTCTTTACATAGTCCGCATGTCCCGGGCAGTCAACGTGCGCATAGTGGCGCTTTTCGGTCTGATACTCTACGTGCGCCGTGTTTATTGTGATACCACGAGCCTTCTCTTCGGGGGCTTTATCGATTTCGTCGTATCTCATTCTCTCTGCCTGACCCTTGCATGCCATAACCATTGTGATAGCTGCGGTCAGAGTGGTCTTGCCGTGGTCAACGTGGCCTATCGTACCGATGTTGACGTGGGGCTTGCTGTTGTCATACTTAGCCTTTGCCATTTTTTCAATCTCCTTGATTATTTTATAAAAATGATAACTTACGCCTTTGCAGGCGTCGCAGCTATCCATGCTGCAAATTCAATGCGCCCAATGCGTTAAAACTATTATATATTAAATATTTTTAAAACACAATTATTTTGACGCAATTTTTAAAAATTTTAACTATCGCGAACGCCTATGCCGCAATATTTAAGACATCGCCGCTTCTCGTCACGCGTTTCTCTTGGACCTTTCGCCGATAACCTTTTCGGCAACCGACTTGGGAACTTCGGAATAATGGTCGAACTGCATGGTGAATTGTCCTCTGCCCTGCGTCCTCGAACGCAAGTCGGTAGCGTAGCCGAACATCTCCGAAAGGGGAACTTCCGCGTCCACCACCTTTGCGCCCGCCCTGTCGTCCGTGGAAACTATCGTTCCGCGGCGCGCCGTGACGTTGCCCATTATATCGCCGAAGTAATCGTCGGGGGTGATGATCTCCACCTTCATTATGGGCTCCAACAGCACGGGTTTAGCCCTCGACATGCCGTCCTTGAACGCCATCGAACCTGCGATCTGGAACGCCATTTCGGAGGAGTCTACCTCGTGGAAACTTCCGTCGTAAACCTGTACTTTGAAGTCAACCATTTCGTAGCCCGCAAGGTAGCCGTTCTTCGCCGCGCCCTGTATGCCTTTATCGATAGCGGGAATGAATTCCTTGGGTATCGAGCCGCCTACGGTGAGGTCCTCGAACGAATACCCCGAACCGGGTTCGCCGGGAATGAGGTGAATCTTGCAGTGACCGTACTGACCTTTACCGCCCGACTGCCTCTTGTACATACCTTCCGCGTCGCATGCCTGACGGAACGTTTCGCGGTACGCAACCTGCGGCGCGCCGACGTTGGCTTCCACCTTGAATTCGCGCAGCAGCCTGTCCACTATTATGTCGAGGTGCAGCTCGCCCATGCCCGCGATTATCGTCTGACCCGTCTCCTGGTCCGTATAGGTCTTGAACGTGGGGTCTTCTTCCGCGAGCTTTACGAGAGCGAGGGTCATCTTTTCCTGACCGGCTTTCGTCTTGGGCTCTATCGAAAGCTGTATAACGGGGTCGGAGAAGGTCATCTGTTCGAGCACTATCGGGTACTTTTCGTCGCAGAGCGTATCGCCCGTCGTCGTATCTTTGAGCCCGACTATCGCGCAGATATCGCCCGAATAAATTTCGGGAATTTCCGTACGCGTGTTCGCGTGCATCTGTACGAGACGTCCTACCCTCTCTTTCTTTCCCTTCGTGGAGTTATAGACATAAGAACCCGCGGTGAGCACGCCGGAGTACGCTCTGAAATACGCCAGCCTGCCGACGAACGGGTCGGTGGCGATTTTGAACGCAAGTCCCGCGAAGGGCTCTTCGTCGGAGGTCTTTCTCTCCTCTTCCTCGCCCGTTTCGGGGTTGACGCCCTTTACGTGGTCGACATCCACGGGGGAAGGCAGGAAGTCCACTACTGCGTCGAGAAGCATCTGCACGCCCTTGTTTTTATAGGACGAACCGCAGAGAACGGGCGTAACCTTCATAGCTATCGTCGCCGCCCTGAGCCCCTTCCTGATTTCGTCGGGGGTGAGCTCCATCGTGTCGAGGAACTTCATCATGAGTTCGTCGTCGCCTTCCGCAGCCGCTTCCATGACCTTCATGTGCGCTTCTTCCGCAGCGGCTTGCATATCGGCGGGGATATCCGCCTTGTGATACTGCTTGCCGTCGTCGGAATCGTATATTTCCGCGTTCATTTCGACGAGGTCCACTATACCGCGGAAAGTTTCTTCCTTACCTATGGGGAGTTCGATGGGAACGGGATTGGCGTTGAGCCTCTCTCTCATCATGTTTACGGCTCTTTCGAAATTAGCGCCGTTGATGTCCATCTTGTTTACGTACGCTATGCGGGGTACTTTGTACTTGTCCGCCTGACGCCATACCGTTTCGGACTGCGGTTCAACGCCGCCTTTCGCGCAAAACGTCGCGACCGCGCCGTCGAGGACGCGCAGAGAACGCTCGACTTCAACGGTGAAGTCAACGTGCCCCGGGGTGTCGATGATGTTTATCCTGCACTCGTCCGCCTTGGTCTTGCCCGACCTTATCCAATGGCAGGTCGTCGCCGCGGAAGTAATCGTAATACCGCGCTCCTGCTCCTGAACCATCCAGTCCATGGTAGCCGCGCCGTCATGCACCTCGCCTATCTTGTGCGTGATGCCGGTATAATACAGAATACGCTCCGTCGTGGTCGTCTTGCCCGCGTCGATATGCGCCATAATACCGATATTTCTGGTATGCAATAAATCGTATTCTCTTGCCATATGCTACCTCTGTCAGAAGCGGAAGTGCGCAAACGCCTTGTTTGCTTCCGCCATTCTGTGTGTATCTTCCTTTTTCTTGACCGCGCCGCCCGCGTTGTTGTACGCGTCTACGAGTTCTGCGGCGAGCTTCGCGCTCATATCCCTTTCGGAACGCTTGCGGGTGCTGATAACCAACCAGCGTATCGCGAGGGTCTGCCTCCTCTCGGGGCGGATTTCGATGGGCACCTGATAGTTTGCGCCGCCTACGCGCCTTGCCTTTACTTCGAGCGTGGGCATAATGTTGTTCATTGCCTGATTGAATACGTCCAAGGGATTCTGACCGAGCTTTTCGCCCGCCTTCTCGAACGCGTCGTAAACTATTTTCTGCGCGGTGCCGCGTTTGCCGTCGTACATGATCTGGTTGACGAGCTTCGTCACTACCTTAGAGCCGTACACGGGATCGGGCAACACGTCTCTTTTAGGGACGTTACCTCTTCTGGGCATAATTTTATCCTCCTTTTAAGATAATTTTTTTAAGGTATTTAAATAAGCTATTACACGTCCTTTGACCGTTTATCGGCGGAAGCGCATAAAACGCTTTTCCCGGGGCGGTAAATCTTCTCCGCGGTGACAGCCGCGAATACTGCCTACTTTTATCGGTAAAAGGGTAGATATATTC
>CANREX010000114.1 GCA_947629735.1 uncultured Clostridia bacterium | reverse complement strand
TAGCCCTCGCTCAGCCCCTTTCTCAGCTTGGCGTCCGTCGCGTAGTCGAGCGCGGAAGAGCTGTCGTCGAGAATGAGAATTTCGGGATTACCCGCGAGCGCGCGCGCAATGAGCAACCTCTGTTTCTGCCCGCCCGAGAGATTCGCCGCCTTCTGCGCGAGCACGTAGTTCATGCCGCCGTCGAGCTCGTCTATGAACTCCTTAGCGCAGGAACACTCCGCAGCCTTTAAGATGTCCGCCTCGTCAAGACCGCGGAAGAAGTCTATATTTTGCCGTATGTCGGAAGAAATCAGAAAGTCGCTCTGGAACGCCGCTCCGAACTTGGAATGCAGCTCGCTCTCCTCATAAGAGCGCACGTCCCTGCCGCCGACGTAAACCGCGCCGCTTCCGACGTCGTAAAAGCGCATGAGCAGATTGATAAGGGTCGATTTGCCGCTGCCCGTGCCGCCTATTATGCCCACCGTCTGCCCGGGGAGCACGCCGAAGGAGATGTCCTCCAAATTGTTCCGCTTGCCGTTGTAGGAAAAGCTGACGTCGCGGAATTCCAGCGCGTAGGAATTACCGCTTTCGGGGTATTCGCCGACGGGCATGCGCTCGTCGGACTGCATGACCTTTTCTATCCTCGCCGCGCTCGCCACCCCGCGGGAGAGGTTGACGAATATTTTGGATATGCCGAGCATGGCGTTGAGTATAAGCGTGAAATATGTCAGAAAAGCGAGCACCGTGCCGCCCGACGCGGACAAAAACGCGCCCGCCGCGATGACGCCCACGAGCCCGATATTCAATATCAACGTGGCGACGGGGTTGGTGAGCGAGGTTATCTTGTTGGTCGAAAACTCGCTCGCCGTCAGCCTGTTGTTGACCTCGCGGAATTTTTCCACCTCGTACTCCGTCTTGTAAAGCGCCTTGATTACGCGCACGCCCGAAATATTCTCCTGCATGGTCCTGACGACGTCGTCGCCGCCCCGCTGCACAACAGAATAAAGCCTTACGCTCTTTCGCGCTATGAAATACACCGCCACCGCCACAAACGGCACGCACGCCAGAAGCACGCAGGCGAGCCGCCAATCTATCACGAACGAGAACACCAGCCCGCCTATCAGAAGTATGGGCGCGCGAACGCCCATTCTCAGCGACTGCGCCACGGTGTTGTTGACGTAGTACGTGTCGCTCGTCAGGCGGGATACGAGGGACGGGGAAGTAAACCCGTCAACCTGCGAACATTGCAGATAAGACGTCTTTTTGAAGAGCGCGTAGCGCAGATCGTGCGTCATGTTGCCCGCCGCGTTCGCCGCCAACCTGTTGGCTATTATGTTGCCGAACAGCGCGATAAGCGAAAAGCCCAACATGACGACGCCCAGGATGACCATGAGCGAAATGTTCTTCGCGGGCACGACTTCGTCTATTATGTAATCGAGGATAAAGGGCAGGAAAAGTTCCGCCGCACTGCCGATAACTTTAAACGTCAGCGCCGCGGCGGTTGTCCATTTATATGGTTTCAGGTATTTCAACGTTGCCTTCATATTGCGTCCTTTTACACCCTTTACCATTATATAATACATTGAATTTTCACGATTTGCCATTGTTTTTTGGCTTTAATATCGCAAAATTACTGATTTTTCAACAATAGACGCGACTTTGCGCGGACGAGCGTAAAGTTTATTGACATACGCCGCCGCATTTGCTAAAATTATGTCATGGCAAAAAAGGGTACGCGCAAACGCACATCTAAGGAAAAACACGAAAAAATTCAGGCGACGCTTGAACGTCACGGAAGGTTTGACTTCGAATACATACCCTCGGGCGAAAATTGGAAAATGCCCGACGAACGTTTCGCGTACAGAAAAAAATTCCCCGAAACGATAATCAACGGCTTCTGGCGGGTGTTTTTGCAGCTCTTTTCGCCGATACTGCTCAAAGTGTGGTTCGGCGCGCGCGTCACGGGCAGGAAAAATCTTAAAGCCGTAAAGGGCAAAGGCGCGCTCTGCGTGTGCAATCACATAAACTTCCTCGACACGCTGTTTGTGAGGCAGGCGATGGGCTACTTCCGCTCCTTCCACACGATGACCGAGAGGAACAACAAGGGCGGATTCGGCGGACACGTCATTCGCCACGGGGGAATGTTGCCGTTCAGCGCGAATTACACGGCGACGAAAAATCTGATACGCGAGATGGAAAGGCTGCTTAAAAAGGGGAAGATTATCAACTTCTACGCCGAAAGGGCAATGTGGATAAACTATCAAAAGCCCCGCCCCATGAAAGAGGGCGTGTTCACCTACGCCGTCAAGTTCGACGTGCCCGTCGTGCCCATCTTCTGCACGTTCAAAAAGAACAAAAAAGGGCTCATCAAAAAGCTGAGGATAAACATACTGCCCGTGGTTTTCCCCGACGAAAACCTGCCCAGAAGGGAACGGGCGGACAAGATGCGCCTCGCCGCGGAAAACGAATGGAAAAACTGCTACGAAAGCGCTTACGGCAAACCGCCGGAATATCTCAGTCCCGCCCCCGACAAAAAAGATTAAAAGCGACTTCAACCCAACCGCCCCGCCACCCCGCGGGGTGTTTTTATGGGGAATTTGCGGCAAAGGATATCCCTCACCATGAAGGTGAGGGGATATCCTTTGCCGCATTTAAATATAAAGAATGTGCCAAATAGTAGTTAAAATCTACGGTTCGTAAATTACGCGGGCATTGCAACTTTTCAGCCAATTACCTGACCACCAACGCTTTTGCGACATATCTCCTTTTACGATTATTGTCTGATGCTCCTCCCAACCTTTAAACGCCTCATATCCCATATCTATTACATTTGCGGGAATAACAATCGTATCTAAATCTGTACAACCATCAAAAACATTTGCATTGACAATTATAATGTTAGGAGTGAATTCAAAACTTTGTAAACTGCTGCAACCTGAAAAAATTTCGTTGGATAAAGAATCAAGTTTACTTTCTTGCGATAAGTTCGCTTTTTTAAGATTTGTACAATTTTTAAAAGCAGATGCGCCTATATGATATGTGTTAGCAGGAATATTTATTTCCACCAAAGAACTACATTCTTCAAAACTACGATATGCTATATCTCTTGTGGTTTCAGGTAAATTTATTGAAATAAGCGAAGTACATTGTTGAAAAGCACTTTCGTTTATTAACGTCAGATTATCCGGTAAATTTATTGAAACAAGAGCGCTGCATTTACAAAAGCACAATCGCGGTATTTCTGTCACTTTTTCAGGTATTCGTATTTCAGCAAGTGAAGTACATTGGGAAAAAGCCGATTCTCCTATTTTGTCAACGCTTGCAGGCAAACCAATTGTAACAAGAGATTTACAATACTGAAAACACGATGCCGGTATTTCAGTTAATTCAGAAGGTAAACTCATGTTTACCAAATTATTACAAGCGCCAAATGCGTTACTGCCTAACACCTTTACACTATCAGGTAACGCTATGCTTTTAATCGTTTTGTTGAGCGAAAACGCACTCGCTTGAATTTCGGTTAACCCTTCGGGTAAAAACACTTCGTCTATATTAACTCTCTGAAATGCGCACACGCCAATTACTTTCAACCCTTCTGAAAAATGCACTGCTGTAAACCTTGCTTCATAAGATATCTTTAATGAATCGTTTTTAAAACCATTGTCCGCTATTTTTGTAACGGGAATTCCTTCGTGCTCAGCGGGTATGTATAATTCTTTCGTTTCTTCACTTAGTTTACCCTGTGAAACTTCATATTCATTTTTGCCTGCTATCAGCGTATATTGCAAGCCTTGCGTTTCATATATCGCGTTTACAGTCATATCTTCCGTTATATTTTCAAAATCGCTCCTATCCCAATGACCTACATTCCCCGCTTTTTCTGGAACGGCGGGAGGGTCTACCCTCCCGCCGATTGCCCTGATTGTTATATCTTCCTCGCCGTATGCTTTAAATGTCACCATTTTATCATCATCTTTCTTATTGCAGGCAACCAAAGCACACGCGCATATTGACAAGACCAAAACTGCGGACAGCAATGCCGTTTGCACCATTATTCGCATTTTTGATTTATTCATTTTTTTCATGTTTTTACCTCTTCATAATCTTTTCTATATTTTAACATTGAAGTATTTATTTGTCAATATTGAAGACACAAATTTATTCATATACATATTCAAATATCGGTATAAAAATCACTTATAATTCATATATCACATAATTTATTCGTAATTACTGTATATTATTTATTGTCTTTGACAGTAGGATAATGGGCTTCGATTCTGGTCGGAATTTTTAGATTTCCACCCTTTGCCCCTCTTGTGTTCTCCCCACTTCCCTATCTATGGAAGTGGGGAGATATAGGGTAGGTGTCGTTCCGCTCAGGGTGACATAATGAGAGAAAGCGCCCGCGCAACTTCAAAGTTGCGCGGGCGCTTTACAAAATTATTCAAACCTTTCCAATCATTCAAAATTAAACGTTTTTCGGTCAACCAAACTTTCCCTTATAAAAACAATCCGATTGTTTATGCTTTCTGTTATTTCTATAAATTTTCCTTTGCCCCGCCGCAACAAACGCCATTTTGCGTTTCAAAACGCCCTTTTAGTTGCGCAAACAACGGCTATAACGCAAAAGAAACTCAGCCGCGGGCGACGGCGTTTTCTTCGGATTCGTCGGATTCGCCTGACTCGTCGCTGTCGGGCGACTCGTGCTTTTTCGCCTTCCTATGCAGACCGCCCTTATAGCGG
>CANREX010000113.1 GCA_947629735.1 uncultured Clostridia bacterium | reverse complement strand
GGTCAAGAGAAAGCAATCATCGCTCATGGCTTCATTCTGGGCGCTCAAAAAGCAGGAAGATATCTGCGGACTCGTCACGGCGGGCTCTACGGGCGCGACGATAGTGGGCGGACAGCTCATATTGGGCAGGATACGCGGGATAAAACGCCCCGCGCTCTGCCCCGCTATCCCGACGGTGGGCGGCGGCGCGACTCTCCTTTGCGACTGCGGCGCCAACGCGGAATGTAAACCCGCCATGCTCTGCCAATTCGCGCTTCTCGCCTCGGCGTACGCGCAGGCGGGCTTCGGCAAGGAAAACCCCCGCGTCGGGCTTTTAAACAACGGCACGGAAGAGCACAAGGGCGACCCGCTCCGCAAGGAGACGTACAAATACATGTCGCAGATGAAGGGCATAAATTTCATCGGCAACGTGGAAGGCAGGGACATCAACCTCGGCGCGGCGGACGTCGTTGTGTCGGACGGCTTTGCGGGCAACGTCGCACTCAAATCTATCGAGGGCTGCGCGAAGATGATCCTCGCGGAGATGAAAAAGCAGTTCACGTCCTCGCCCGCGTCGCTCATCGGCGCGATGTTCATGCGCGGCGCGATAAAGAGAATGAAAAAGGACCTCGACTTCGACAGATACGGCGGCGCGCTGCTGTTGGGGCTCAAAAAAGTAGTGGTGAAGAGCCACGGCTCGTCCAAGCCGACGGCGATAGAAAATTCCGTAAAGAACGCGCTCACGATATACCGCAAGGGGCTCGTTCCCAAGGTGGAACAGATGCTTGCGGAAGTGGACTTCGACGCGCTCATTCCCGCGGAAGAGCAATCTTGAAAAGGCGCGAAGATGTTTGAATCTGTCGAAAAAAATTGCGGTTACACATTCAAGGACAAGGAACTTTTGCGCCGCGCGCTGACGCTCGCTTCCGCCGATAACGACTTCAACAACCAATCGCTCGAATGTCTCGGCGACGCGCTTCTCGGCTTTATCGTGGCGGAAAAGTATTATAAGCTGGGCTGCACGGAAGAGGAGATAACCGTCGAAAAGCGCGCGCTGCTTTCGGACGAAGCGCTCGCGCCCGTCTCGCGCAGGCTGACCCTTCCCGAAAATCTCATCTGCGGCAAGGGCGATTGCAACAACAAAAAAGCCGTGCCCTCCGCATACGAGGCAATGACGGCGGCGATTTATCTTGACGGCGGGCTTGACGAGGCAAGAAAGTTCGCACTCTCCACGCTGACCCCGCTCGACCTCATCGACTACATTTCGGAAGTGCAGAAGATATTGCAGTCGCGCGGCGAGAGCGCGCCCGACTATGTGTGCGAGGACCTCGGCACGCCGAAAAAACCCGAATTTTTAATAACCGTTACGGTGCGCGGCAAAGTCTTTAAGGGCGAGGGCGGCAACAAGCAGGAAGCGAAAAAAGCCGCAGCGAAGTCCCTCTACGTGTTTTTGAAAGACGATTAAAATTTACCAATAAAATGCGTTCAACGGCGCATATTGCGGGGTCTACGGTAAAAAATACAGCGTTTATAAACCTGAAAAAGATAAAAATCAAGCGTTTACAAACTGAAAAGGGGAGAATGTAAAGGCACAATGGTTCAATTCAAATCGATAAAACTTATAGGTTTTAAGTCCTTCGCGGACAAGACCGAAATACCGCTTACGGACGGCGTCACCTGCATAGTCGGACCGAACGGCTGCGGCAAGTCCAACGTCGCGGACGCGATACGCTGGGTGCTCGGCGAACAGTCGGCAAAGGTCATGCGCGGCTCGCAGATGATGGACGTCATTTTCAACGGCACGGAGACGAGGAAGAAGACGTCCTTTTGCGAAGTCACCCTGACTTTCGACAACACCAACCGCATTTTCGATTACGACGCGGACGAGCTGGAAATGACGAGAAGGCTCTACCGCGACGGGACGAGCGAATACCTTTTAAACCAGCAGCCCTCGCGAATGAAGGTGCTGACGGGTCTGTTGCACGGCGCGGGCGCGGCGAAGGAGGGTTATTCGATAATCGGGCAGGGGCGTATCGCGCAGATAATGAATTCCCGTCCCGAGGAGCGCCGTTCCATATTCGAGGAAGCGACGGGCATAGTGGTATTCAAGGACAGAAAAGCCGACGCGGAGAGAAAACTCCAATACTCCCGCGAAAACCTCTTCGTGTTCACGCAGAGGCTGCACGAGGTGGAGAGAACGCTCGGACCTCTCGCCAAGGAAGCGGAGGACGCCAAGAAGTATAACGAGTTGTATTCCAACCTCCGCCTGCACGAGATAAATACCTACATATACCGCCACGACAGCGCGGCGGGCGAGCGGGAGAAGCTGCGCGGGCGGATAGCCAAGCTGCAAGAGCAGATAAAGCAGAACACCGAAACCGCCAACGCGCTGTGGGAGGAATACAACAGCATAAAGGAAGAGATAGCCAACGAGGATTCCAACTTAAAGGCGCTCAACGAGGAGCGGCTCAACTACACGATAGGGTTGGAGCGCAGCACGGGCGAAAGCAAGGTGTTCAAGGAGAGGGCGCGCGCCGTCAAGGACAGACTTCAACAGGCGCAGGACGACATCGCCTTTTCCACCAAGAGAATAGGCGACATCGACCGCGAGGTGCGCCGCAACGAAGATTACGCGGGCAAGAACGCCGAGAGGATAGAGAGACTGCGCGCAAGCTGCGCCCAATTACAGGGGCAGATAAAGGAACTTTCCGACAGCATAGCGGGCTATGAGTACATGACGGGCGAACACCGCAAAAAGGTCATGGACGCGTTCAAGGACCTCTCCGAGATGAAGGAAAATATAGGCTCGCTCTCCGCGAAGAAGGAACTTTTAAAAGAGCGGCTCAACGAAATGCAGGAAGTAATGGAGCAAGCCGAGAGGGAGCACGCCGCGTTAAAGGAGCAGTACGAAAGCACCCTCGCGTTGCAGGAAGAGCTCAATAAATTTCTCAGCGAGGAGAACGAACTCTCATCTTCCGCCGCGGAAAAACTTTCTCAGGCGATAGAAAAAACTCAGGCGTGCGTGCGCAAGATTTACGACATTGAGGCGCAGATATATACGCTCGAACAGCGCGTAGCCACCCTCAGCGCACTGCGCGACAAGTTCGAAGGCTACGTCTATTCGGTAAAAAAGTTGATGTCCGATTCCAAAAAAGACGAAAGGCTTTCCTCGCGCATAGTCGGGCTTATAGCCGACGTCGTCAGCTGCGACAGACAGGAATACGAACTCGCCATAGAGACGGCGTTCGGCGGCGCGATGCAGAACGTCATCACCGCCACGAGGGAGGACGCGCGCTACCTTATAGAGTACATGCGCGAAACGCGCAGCGGGCAGATAACCTGCCTGCCGATAGAGGCGCTTCGCCCGCGCGAGGACAACCCCCAGATGCGCTACGCCTGCAAGGAAAACGGCGCGGTCGGCAGGGCGATAGATTTAATAACTTACGACAAAAAATACGACAACATAATAAGATATCTCCTCGGCAATACGCTGATATGCACCAACCTTCAAAGCGCGAACGCAATCGCGGCGAGATATCCGCGCGCGTTCAAGATAGTCACTCTCGAAGGCGACGTCAGCGCGATGTCGGGCTCTATTACGGGCGGCAGCCGCAGGGAGAATTCCTCCAACCTTTTATCGAACGAAAGGCAGGTGAAGGAGGCGGAGGACGAACTCGCGGCAAAGCGCGCGCTCCTTTCCAAGACGCAGGTTAAAAAAGAGGAAGCGGAAAGGGAAAAGGAACAAGCCGAAAATCTGGCGAAAGAGCTCGAAGAAAAGCTGCAAAACGCACGGCTCGAACAAGCCGCCGCGCGCGAAAAGCTTTCCGCCATAATGAACAGCCTTACCAATAAAGAGAGCGAATATACGGTGTACAAGCAGTCGAAAGAGCAGCTTGAAAGCAAGCTCGCCGAGCTCGACGACGAATACTCCTCCACCAGTCGGGGTGCGAGCGACCTCTCGGAGAAGTCCGACAAGGCTAACTCCGAAATGGACTCCATGAGCGAGAAGTATGAAACCACTTTGCGCGAGCGCAACGAACAGATGGAAAAGCTCAACTCGCTGCAAATAGAGATAGCCACCCTCGAAAGCGCGCTCAAAGCCAACAACGACAGCTGCGAGCGGCTCAAAGCCGAAAAGGCGTCGCTCATATCCAAGGTAGCCGATTTGAACGCGCTTGTTCCCGGCTTGCAAAAGGATATCGACGAGCTCAACGAAAAGGCGGCGCGTGCCGCGCTTTCTAAGGAAGAGCAGATAAAGTTGGACGGGCTCATCGAGAAGATAAAATCGGTGGAAGAGGGCAAGAAAAAGCTCAACGAGCGGGTCGCCGAAATAGACGCGCGCAGGCTAAGCGCGGCGGAAGAGGGCGAACAGCTCAACAGCAGGCTGCACTCGCAGGAGATGAGCTTGCAGAAGATTGACACCGACCTCGGATACCTCCAAGAGCGCATAGAGGAGGAATATCACGAGGACTACGAGGGATGTCTCAAATACAAGATTGACGACTACGATATTTCCGCCTCGGCTTCGAGCATATCCAATTACAAGAGGCAGTTAACTATGCTCGGACCTGTCAACGTCAATTCCATTCAAAGGTACGAGGAAGAGAGCAAGCGCTACGACGAGATGACGGCGGAAAAAGCCGATTTGGAAAAGGCTATCGACGACCTCACAAAGGCGCTGAACGAAATCCGCGACGAGATGCTGAAAATTTTCAACGAGGGCTTCACCACGATAAACGAAAATTTCAAGCGCACGTT
>CANREX010000112.1 GCA_947629735.1 uncultured Clostridia bacterium | reverse complement strand
GGCAAAAAGATAGGCAGCCCCATTCGCTTTATGGGTTGCCCCAAGACTATCGATAACGACCTCGCCATAACCGATCACACCCCCGGCTACGGCTCTGCGGCTAAATACATAGCGGCAACCACGAAGGAAGTCATTCGCGACGGTCTCGTATACGATTATCCCGTCGTCTCCGTAATTGAGGTCATGGGGCGTAACGCGGGCTGGCTCACCGCCGCCGCGGCGCTTGCAAAGGGCGAGGACTGCGAAGGCGTCGATATGATTTTCTTGCCCGAAAGAGTGTTTGATATCGACAAATTCCTCGCGAAAACGGGCGAAATGCTCAAAGAGAACCGCTCTATCGTTATCGCCGTTTCGGAAGGCGTAAAGGTGGCGGACGGCAGATACGTCTGCGAACTTTCCGACCACGTTGACTACGTAGACGCGTTCGGTCATAAACAGCTTGCGGGCACGGCGCGCTTCCTCGCAGGCAAAATCGCCGAAAAGTACGGCGTCAAGACGAGGGCTATCGAGCTTTCTTCCCTGCAAAGGTGTGCGGCGCACATCACCTCGCGTATCGACGTCACCGAAGCGTTCAACTCCGCGGGCGCGGCGGTCAAGGCTGCGTTCGAGGGCAAGACGGGCATGGTCGCCTGCCTTAAACGCGTTTCCGAAGACCCGTATATGTGCATAACCGAGCTTGCAAACGTAAGCGACATCGCCAACGTCGAAAAGAAAGTGCCCGATAATTGGATAACCGAGGACGGCACGTATGTAACAGGCGATTTGATTCACTATATCCGCCCGCTTATCCAATCGGAGATTACCCCGCTTTGGGTAGACGGACTTCCCCGTCATCTTAGACTTGAAAAGTAATTTAATCAAAAAAAGCGGCTTGCTTCGGCAAGCCGCTTTTGTGCATAAGGGGCGCGAGAAGAACTCTCGCGCCCCTTATGCAAGGGAGAGGCGGCGCAAAATTGTGCCGCCTCTCCCTTGTGCGCTCCCGCTAAACGCAGAATAAGAAAGTTCACAAAATTCTCGCGCAGCTCGTGCGCTGCGAATTCGGGCAGAATGACAAAAAAGTGTCGCCTTCGTCCACACCGTTGTCACCCTGAGCGAAACGAGCCGTAAGGCGAGTGAAGTCGAATGGGTCTGGTTTGGGGTATGCTGTATAGAAAATTCCTAAGCGCAATGAAATATCGGATTCTTCGACTTCGTTCGGCTTTCAGCCTCACTCCGCTTTGTGAAAATATTTGCTTAATCGCAAAAATTTTCTACAAACCATCGGGCATACACCCTTGGCAGAATGACGGAGTGGGGGTGCGCTCTCTCCATATCACAGCACCAAATATCTTCCCATATCACCCATTACCAAAAACTTACTTCGTGCGGCGGAGGCGGTTGACGGCGCTTTCGTGGCGTTCTATCACGCTCGCCATCGGGTTATAGGCGTTCTCGAAGTGGTCGGATTTATCCTGTCGGGGTTTGTCGGCGGCGGGGTGGACTTCCCGCTTTTCACTTTCATCTTTCTTTTTTTGCGTATCGGCTGTGCCGCCTAAAACTTTTAAAAGGTCCAAAAGAGCAAAATTTTCCGTAAATAATAGCCTCCTTGTCACATTTTTTTAAGGTTAGTGAGCTAATTTTAATTGCGTTAAGTGCTTTATTGTTGTATAATTATCGGGTATAGGTATAAATTACCTTAAATTTTCTCTAAGGTATCGGAGATAATATGCGTAAACGTTTTACTAAAATTATATGCGCGGCGGCTGCGGTGATTTCCGCTTTCGGGCTTGTTTTTGCCTCCGCCTGCGGCAATCTGAAATGGAAACCTGTTTCCGAAAAGGATACTACCGCCGAAACGGTTATTTCCAACGGCGGCTTTCTCGTGCAGACGGGCGATTACGTTTATTTCATAAACGGCATGGAAAACTACAACGCCGACAACACGTTCGGCGAGGTCTTGAAAGGCTCTGTCCAGCGCATCAAAAAGAGCGATTTGGAGGGCGGGAATTATTCCTATACCGAAACGATCGTGCCTTCCATTGCGTATGCGGGGCAGTATAACGCGGGAATTTACATCTTCGGCGATTACATCTACTACACTACGCCTTCCACGCAGAAGGACGGCAGCGGCAACGTGCTCAATTCGACCCTCGATTTCCGCCGCACGACCCTTGACGGCGCGGAGACGGACAGAACTCACCTTTGGCAGTGCACGGACAACTCGGTAGACTACCGCTATGCGGAAGTGGACGGGAACGTCTATATCCTCTACGCCCTGTCCGAAAATCTCTACGGCACATCCACGACGAACATTCACTCCGTGAACGTTTCCACGGGCACGGATACGCTCCTCGCGTACAACGTGGAAAGCTACGTTTTCGACACCGAAAACCCCGCTAACCCCGTGGCGTACTACACGATGAAAGTGCCCTACTTCGTGGGCGGCAGCTCGACCTATTCCTACAATCAGGTTTACAGGGTGCGCGCGGACGTCGCCCAATCTCCCCGCGAGTACGACTTCTCCGAAGTGGAGGACTACGACGCCGAAAAAGACCCCGTATACGTCAACTACGGCGACTACGTGTTCGACGGTATAGGCACTACGCAGAGCCAGACGGAAGGCAGGGTCACGCAGTTCAACTTTGCGCATTGGCACACCGACAAGACCTATTCGATAGCCAATTCCGAATACACCTACACGCTCGATTCCTATAAAGACGGCGAGCTGTTATATACGAGAAAGGAGAGCGTCGGCAGTTCCGTCGGCGCGAGGTACAAACTTTCCGACGAAGCGGTCGATTCCGACGCCAACGGGTCGGTGGACGGCAGCTGGGACGCGATAGAGAGCAATTCGCAGGCGGAAAAGTTCCTCATTCTCTCCGACAGCAACAGTTATGAATTCTTCACGCTGGGCGGCAAGACCTACGCGATAAACACGGGCAGCTCGGGCATAACCAAGGGCGAGCTTGTAAACGGCGTGGTGGAGGACGTCTACACAATCAGCGAGGACGCCTCGGCGGAAGCGCTGTTCATAAGGAGCGAGACGACCGACATCGGAGAAAACGTCTATTTGTACTATTCCATGAGCGGCGGCAACGGTCACACGTTCTACCGCATAGCGATAGACGGCGAAGAGGCGGACTACAAAGATCTGTCAACCGAAACGGAGTGGAACAACACGTGGACTTACCGCGGCGTGCGCATACTCGACCTCGACGCGTGCGCGGATTGGTATGAGCCCGAATTCGTCGGCAACACGCTCGTGTTCGCAAGCGAGACGTACGGCATGTCCTCATACAACTATATAATGGCGTGCGACTTGGGCAAAGACGGCAAGATGCTCACCAACAAGCAGATACACGACCTCAACGAAAAGTTCGAGGAAGTCACCGAAAAGATAGAGGACTACGACGACGAGACCAACGCGGACGGCTCTATGGCGTACGAAAACCTCTCCAACGCGCTCAAATACTACTATTACACGCTCGACGAGGACTATCTGGACGAGCTTATCAAAGCCTATGTAGATATCGAGGGCAGGGACGAAGAGTACTTCTATTCCGTGCGCTCGGCTGAAATCTACCACGAATTCGCGAGGGTTCAGGGCGATTGGGCGGAATATTTGCAGGACGCAAAGGTGAGGAACGGCGGCACGGTTTACGCCAACAACCGCGATTACTACTACGGCTTGCTCGGCAAGATGACGGAAAGCGACAAGGACGGGCTTACGGATTACTACAAGTCGCAGTTCATGCAGTCCTATCCCGTAGACGATTCGACGTGGTGGGATAATTTGAGCGCGGGCGCGAAGGCGGGCATAATAATCGGCATATGCGCAGGCGGGCTCGTTGTCCTCGGCGGAATAGCGGTAGCCGTGATATTTGCCGTAAAGCATTACAAGAAAAAGAAGCAGGGCGGCGTGAACGATTCGAAAATGAAGGTGGATATCACCGACGACAAGAACGTAAACGTCTATGACGACCAGCAGTAAAGGCAAATAAAAGAGATAAAAGCAGGCGCGGGGCGGACTTCAAAGGGAGTTCGCCCCTATAATTTTGTCGGGAATAAATATTTTTGAAATTTTAGCTAAAATAATTTATTAAAACAGTTTACAAATTTTTTAAATACTAATATAATGTTACAGCGTAAGTACTCATAAGACTTATCGGGTTTTACTTACGGAGGGGAACTTGTAAATGATCAAATATATCAAATGCCCGCGGTGCGAGCTGAATTATATCGATTCCGAAAAGCAGGAGTATTGCGACGTCTGCATAGCCGAAATGGCGGGGAATAAATTGCAGTTTGCCGACCTCGACGACGAGGACTTCGACAAGGAGCTCGAAAGCGAGGGCACGGAACTCTGCCCCATTTGCGGCGTCAACTACATGCCCTACGGCGAAAAGATGTGTGAGTCCTGCAAGAGCCAACAGCAGTACGAGGAGGAAGAGGACATCGACCCCGAGCAGGACGAGGAATGGAAAAATTACCTCGACGACGATACGGAAGATCTGTCGCTTGAAGACGCCGAGCTCGACGAAGAGCTGAAAGAAGAGCTCGAAGAGGACGCGCGCGAAGAAGAGGAAAGCGAGGACGATGACGATTACTACGAGGGCGACGCCAACGAGGACGACGACTTCGACGACCTCGGCGACGAGGACTTCGACGACGATGACGAGGATGACGACGAAGAAGACGACGATGACGACGATTTTTAAAAGGTGATAAAGAGGGGGCTGGGCTCGCGTGAGCCCAGCCCCCTTTTGTGTTAAGAGCGGCGAGGTTAAGTCCTCGCCGCTCTTCGCACGCTCACGCTAAACGCATATAAGCGGCGCAAGACAAGTTCACAAAATTCTCGCG
>CANREX010000111.1 GCA_947629735.1 uncultured Clostridia bacterium | reverse complement strand
CAGGGAAAACTCATAGAAAATTTCAAAATCGAGTTCAAAGACGGCAAAGCGGTCAAGGTTTGGGCAGAGAAAAATCAGGATCTGCTCGAAAAGATGATTGCCATGGACGAGGGCGCGGCGTATCTCGGCGAGTGCGCGCTGATCGCCTACGATTCCCCCATAAACAACACGGGAATTTTGTTCTACAACACGCTGTTCGACGAAAACGCGAGCTGCCACCTCGCGCTCGGGAGGGGCTTCAACAACTGTCTGAAAGATTACGAGAAGTACACCAACGAGGAGTGCAACGCCCTCGGCGTAAACAATTCCATGATACACGTCGATTTCATGATAGGCAGCAAGGATATGTCGATTGTCGGCGTTACTAAGGATGGTAAGCGGGTGCAGATATTCAAGGACGGCAATTGGGCTGTCTGATTATATCGGCAATAAAATTTTATAAATACGCAAAGCGCGCAGCCGATTTTTCGGCTGCGCGCTTTGCGTATAACTTAAATAACCTGTAAGACGAACATTTTCAGATATTGCGTTTCTTCCGCGCACAGAAGCGAGGGGTGGTCGGGCGCTTGCGTTTTGACTTCCACGCTCCTGACAATTCGCCCGCTTTCGCGCGAGGCTTCGATTAGCATTTTTTCGAACAGCGGCAACGTCATGTAGTGCGAGCACGAGCAAGTGATGAGGAAGCCTCCGCTTTTAACTATCTTCATCGCCCCGATATTTATGTCCTTGTAGCCGCGGTAGGCGTCTTTCACTTCGTCGGCGGTCTTGCAGAACGCGGGCGGGTCTAAAATCACCACGTCGAACAGCCGTTTTTCCCGCCTGTATCCACGCAGAATCTCGAAGACGTCACCGCACTCGGTGGTAATATTTTCAAAGCCGTTAAGCTGAGCGTTGTCGCGCACGTTTTTCAGGGCGAGAGGGGAAATATCGCACGCCGTGACGCTCTTCGCGGCGAGGGCTGCGTTGAGCGAAAATCCGCCGCTGTTGCAAAAACAGTCGAGCACGTTTTCGGCGTTCCGACAGTATCTTCTCACCGCAAACCTGTTTTCCTTCTGGTCGAGAAAATACCCCGTTTTTTGCCCGTTTTTGACGTCCACGAGCATTTTTATGCCGTTTTCTTCTATTTCGCAGTAGTCGGGAACTTCGCCGAAGAGCACGCCTTTGACTTCTTCCAGCCCTTCCTTTTTGCGTACGGGGACGTCGCTGCGCTCGTAAATTCCCTTAGGGGAGAACAGCTCTTTCAGACAATCGACTATGAGGTTTTTCCGCATGTCCACGCCGAGCGAGAGGAATTGCACGGCGAGGTAATCTCCGTATCTGTCTACGATGAGCGCGGGGAGGTCGTCCGCTTCCGCAAAGACCATTCTGTAACAGTTGGAATAGCCCAATTTTTTGCGGTAATCGTCGGCGCGTTTAATGCGTTCGAGGTAAAGATTTGCCCCGTCGTCGCCGCCGTCGCGTATAAATATCCGCACGAGTATTTTGGACGCGTGATTTATGTAGCCTTTGCCGATGTATTTTCCGTCGTGCGAATAGACCGTGGCAAGCGAGCCGTTTTTGTCCTTGCCCTCTATCCGCCCGACTTCGTTCGCGTACACCCAGCTGTGCCCCGCGACAATGCGTTTTTCTTCGTTCTTTTTGAGATAAACAGAGTAACCCATACCGATATTTTAACAAAATGCGCCGCGCAATGCAAGAATTTTAACGCAATAGCCGTTTTTATATGAATTGCATTTGATTTTTCGCCGAAATTTTGGTATAATTTTCAAAGGTTATGAAAGACTTGTTAAAGTACTTGAAAAACTACAAATTGCAGAGCGTTTTAGCGCCGCTGTTCAAATTGCTCGAAGCGAGTTTCGAATTGCTCATTCCGCTCATTGTCGCTTCGATAGTCGACAAGGTGAACGGCGTTGCGGGCAGCGCCGTTTCTTCGCAGGAAGCGACGCGGTTTGTCGTGTTCGCCTGTCTGATTTTGATAGCTCTCGGCATTATAGGTCTGGTCAGCGCGGTGTGCGCGCAGTATTTCGCGGCAAAAGCGGCGGTAGGTTTTTCAAAGGAACTTCGCAGCGACCTGTTTTGCAAAATTCAGTCGCTTTCATATAAGGACATGGACAATTTGGGCGCTTCCGCCATGATAACGAGAATGACGAGCGACGTCAACCAGATTCAGACGGGAGTAAATCTCGTTTTGAGGCTGTTCATGCGCTCGCCCTTTATCGTGTTCGGCGCGATGGTTATGGCGTTTATCCTCGACGTGACGTCGGGCTGGGTGCTCGCCGCGACGATCGCCGTCCTGTTCGTGGTTGTCTTTATAATAATGTTGGTCACTATCCCGATGTACCGCAAAACGCAGGGATATTTGGACGGCGTGACGGCGTCCACGCGCGAAACTCTCGTCGGTTCGAGGGTCGTCAGGGCGTTTTGCAAGGAGGACGATGAAATCGCCGAAAACAAGAAGCGCAACTCGCGGCTTTATTCTTCGCAGATTTCCGTAGGCGCGATTTCGGCGCTCATGAACCCGCTTACCTACGCGATAATCAACGCGGGCATAATCGCGCTTATCTATACGGACGCGATAAGGGTGCAGGCGGGCGCGCTCACGCAAGGGCAGGTCGTCGCGCTCTACAACTACATGTCGCAGATTCTGATAGAGCTTATCAAGCTCGCGAACCTCATAATAACCGTCACCAAGTGCTTTGCAAGCGCGGGCAGGGTGGACGAAGTCTTGAAAATGCAGCCCTCGCTCATGCACGGCGCGGGCGGTGAAAGGATAGAGGGCGCGCCCTTCCTCAGCTTTGAAAACGTCAGCATGAGATATTCCGACGGGGCGGCGTGCGCGCTTGACGACATCTCCTTTACCGTGGAGCGTGGTCAGACGATAGGCATAATAGGCGGCACGGGCGCAGGCAAAACGACGCTCGTCAATCTTATACCTCATTTTTACGATGTCAGCGAAGGGGAAGTCAGAATAGACGGCGTGAACGTCAACTCGGTCGGCGACGAAAAGCTGCGGGAAATGTGCGGCGTCGTGCCCCAGCGCGCGGTGCTCTTTTCGGGCACGATACGCGATAATTTGAAGTGGGGCAACGAGCAAGCCACAGACGAACAGATAATGCAGGCGGTCGGCTATGCGTGCGCCACGGACGTGATATATTCCAAGCAAAAGGGGCTGGACGAACAGGTGGAGCAGGGCGGCAGGAATTTTTCGGGCGGTCAGCGCCAAAGGCTTACGATAGCGCGCGCCCTTGTGGGAAAGCCGGAGATACTCATTCTCGACGACAGCTCATCCGCCCTCGATTACGCCACCGACGCCACGCTCAGAAAAAATTTGCGTTCCCTCGGCTACGACCCGACGGTTTTCATAGTTTCCCAGAGGACGGGCTCTATCCGCTATGCCGATAAGATAATCGTCCTCGACGGCGGCAGACTCGTTGGCTGCGGCACGCACGAACAGCTTCTTCGCGACTGCGAGGTGTACAGGGAAATTCACAATTCCCAATATGCGGAAGGGGAGGGCGCATGACATGGCAAACCCGATAAACCGCATGGGCATTTTGAAGAGGGTGCTCAAAGAACTCAAAAGTTATTCCCCGCTTATAGTCTTGTCGCTTATTTTCGCGCTTGTCACCGTGGCTGGCAATCTTCTCGTTCCGATATTTTTCGGCGACGCGATAGACTGCATAATAGGCGTAGACAGGGTTGATTTCGACAAAATTTTCTTCTATTTCGCCGTTATGGGCGGGATATTGGGCGTGACCGTCGCCGCGCAGTGGCTGATGAGCCTTGTAAACAACCGCATAGCGTACGGAGTTGTGAAAAAGCTGAGGGAGAGGGCTTTCGCGCACATTCAGCAGCTGCCCGTAAGCTATATCGATTCCCATTCGTACGGCGACGTCGTTTCGCGCTGCATAGCCGACGTCGATCAATTTGCGGACGGTCTGCTAATGGGCTTTACGCAGCTTTTCACGGGTATTCTGACGATAGTAGGCACGCTCGTTCTGATGTTCGTATATAATTGGATAATCGCGCTTGCGGTGTTCTTCATAACCCCGCTTTCGCTGTTCGTGGCGAAATTCATCGCGAGCCGCACCTATTCGCTTTTCAAAAAATCTTCCGCAATTAGGGGAGAGCAAACGGCGTTCATTGAAGAGACGTTCGGCAATCTGAAAGTCGTTAAGGCGTTCGGCAGAGAGGACGAAAATCAGGAAAAATTCGATAAGATAAACGAGGACCTCACCAAGGCTTCCCTGTCCTCGATATTTTATTCCTCGCTGACTAACCCGAGCACGCGGTTTATAAACGCGATAGTCTATGTCGCAGTCGCTTTGGCGGGCGCGCTCACGCTTATTTATCCGTCCGTCTTGCCCGTCTCGTTCGGCGTCGGCAAGCTGACGACCCTTTTGGGCTATTCCAACCAATACACCAAGCCGTTTAACGAGATTTCCGAAGTTATAGCCGAGTTCCAGAACGCCATCGCGTGCGCGGGCAGGGTGTATGAGTTTATTGACAGTCCCGCGCAACAGCCCGACGGCGAAAACGCGGCGGAGCTCGTTTCGGTAAAGGGAAATATAGAGTTCAAGGACGTTGAATTCTGCTACGAAAGCGATAAACCGCTGATTCGCGGCTTGAATATTTCGGTGAAGCCCGGGCAGAGGATAGCTATCGTAGGACCTACGGGCTGCGGAAAGACGACTCTTATCAACCTTTTAATGCGCTTTTACGACCCGATAAGCGGGAAAATAGAGGTGGACGGCTTGGATACGGCGAACGTCACCCGAAAATCTCTGCGCCAAAGCTACGGCATGGTCTTGCAGGATACGTGGCTGAAAAGCGGCACCGTGCGCGAAAATATCGCGATA
>CANREX010000110.1 GCA_947629735.1 uncultured Clostridia bacterium | reverse complement strand
GAACGTCTGCATGTTGCCGCTCGTCATCATGGAAAGCGCCATAACCGCGATTATCGGACCTATCGAGCACAGCGCGATCAGCCCGAACGAATTTTCGTTTGCGTCCCGCCCGCCTATCGTGGCGGATATCCCCACGCCGAGCGCCATGATAAACGGCACGGTTATAGGACCTGTCGTCACCCCGCCCGAATCGAACGAGAGGGGAATGAGCGCAAATTTGCCTCTTTCGGCGAGCACCGCGCACAGCGCAAACAGCGCCATGTAGAAGAACATCAAAAGCGCGGAGAGGTCCTTATGGAAAATTATCTTGACTACCGCAATGAGCAAAAACAGACCCACGCCGACGCCCACGGTCAATATAAGCAGCCACTTGCCCGCCGCCTCGCCGAGGGGGAGTATGCCCTTGACCTGGTCGGCAAGCACGGATAAGTCGGGCTCGGCTATCGTAATTAGCAGCCCCATCACAAAGCACACGGAAAGCAGAATAGTCACCTTTTTGGACTTGGTCAACCCCGTCCCCACATGCCCGCCCATGGGCGTCATCGCGAGGTCCGCCCCGAGGTTGAAAAGCGCTATGCCGACTATCAGCCCCAGCGCGGCTATGCAGAAAGCCGTCGTCTCCGTCGACGTCAGCGACGCGAGCGGCGTGAACGATATTATCAGCACTATTGCGGCAACAGGCAGCACGGAAGCCGCCGATTCCCTGAATTTGGATAGGAGTATTTTCAGCATTTGCTCTTAATCCTTTTTTTGTTTGTATATATGTGAGTTGTTTAGATTTGCGGCGTTACTTAGAAAGCGGCGCTGTTTGGAATGACAATGCTAACCCCTTGCCCCTTTCCGCGCGATAAATCGCGCTCCCCCTCCCCGCTCCCCTGCGCAGGGGAGCGGGGAGGGATAGGGAGGTGTCATTCTGCCCGAGGGCGTTAGCCCGAAGGTTTGTAGAAAATTTTTGCGACTAAGCAAATATTTTCACAAAGCGGAGCGAGGCGATTATTATTTTTTACTGTCATTCTGAGCGAAGCGTAAGCGCAGTCGAAGAATCCCGAAGATATAAGCGGTCAAGCGTTTCCATGCGGTTTGCCGCAAAAAAATCTCATTCGATAATTTCGTAAAGGGAGGCAGCCTCGTCCTTTTTCACCGTCTCTTTCACTTGCAGCACCTTAAAAGAAAGCGTGCCGCTCGCATAGGCTATCTGCACGACGTCGCCCGCCTTTACGGGGTGGGAAGGCTTGACTTCCCTGCCGTTTATTACGACTTTCCCGCCGTCGCAAGCCTCTCTCGCCACGGTGCGCCTTTTGAGTATTCTCGAAACCTTCAAAAACTTATCGATTCTCATTTTTGCAAAAGGGGAGAAGCGGAGAGTTAAAATTTTTCGAAAATTTTTATTTTTGCTTGACAGGCTTGACATAAAGTCATATAATACTATTCTGTATTACAATGCGCTTTATGCCCATTTTTTGGATTTTCGCCCTTCAAAAAGCGACAAATTCCGCTTCAACAATGCGTCAATTATACACTATATTATTAAATTTGTAAAGGGCGTAAGCGCAATTTTTTCGGATAATTTTGTAACGTATAGATTGTTTGCGGTGAAAAGATATAAACGCATAATCGCCAAAACGTGATATAAGCAAAGTAAAGGAGTCTTTTAAATGAATTTACCCGTTCACAAGTATGGCAAAACCGAGCGCAGAAAGTTCGGTAAAATCAACGAAGTAATCGACATTCCCGACCTCGTCGAGATACAGAAAGCGAGCTATTCCGTATTCATCAACGAGGGCATAAGCGAGGTGTTCGAGGACTTCTCGCCCGTCACCGACTATTCCGACCACTACGAGCTGTATTTCCTCGACCACAAGTTCGACGAAAAGCCCAAGTACGACGAAAAGGAATGTCGCAACCGCGACGCCACATACGCCCTCCCGCTCAGGGTCAGGGTGAGGCTGGTCAACAAGGTCAAAGACGAGGTAATAGAGCAGGACGTGTTTATGGGCGAAATACCCCTCATGACCGATTCGGGCTCGTTCATAATCAACGGCGCGGAGCGCGTCATAGTTTCGCAGCTCGTCCGTTCACCCGGCTCTTACAACGACATGGAGAGGGATAAGACGGGCAAGGAAATGTTCATGACGACCGTCATTCCCAACCGCGGCGCATGGCTGGAATTCGAGCAGGACGCGCAGGGCGTGCAGTGGGTGCACGTAGACAGGAAGCGCAAGATATGCTCCACCGTGCTTTTAAGGGCGCTCGGCTTCGGTTCGGACAGGGCGATACTCGATTTGTTCGCAAATGAAAAGATGGTACAGGACACTATCGCCAAGGACACAACCAAGTCGGAAAGCGACGGACTTGTCGAGCTGTACAGAAGACTTCGCCCCGGCGAAGTCCCCACCGAGGCTTCCGTAAGGCAGCACCTCAACAATCTGTTCTTCGACCAGAGGCGTTACGACGTCGTCAAGGTCGGCAGATACAAATTCAATAAAAAGCTCAACATAGCGTACCGTCTGCCCGGCTGCAAAGCGGCGGACGATCTGTTCAACCCCGAGACGGGCGAAAAGATAGTTTCCGCGGGGGAAGTCATCACGGACGAAAAGGCGTTCGAGATACAGGACTGCGGCATAAACGAGGTGTTCGTCCTCGTCAGCGACAGCGAACAGGGCGAAATACGCCACAAGATAATCGGCAACAACACCGTGAATTTCAAGGCGCTTTCCTCAAAGAACCCCAAGACGTTCGGGCTTCTCGCAACCGTGTACTACCCCAATTTCGCGTTTATGAAGAAGATAGCGGAAGAGTGCAGGAGCGCTACGTGCGAGGACGTCGCAAACAAATATCTCGACGACATCAACGCGATTTTCTATACGGCGGAAGTCCCCGAAGCCGAGGACGAAAAGCCCGAAGAGAAGAAGAACCGCGAACGCCGCCGCGAACAGCGCGTGCGCTTCGTAGAGGCGTGCAAGCTGTTCAACCACTTGCTCGAATCGGATAAAGAGACGCTCGATGCGGACGAAAAGAAGACGATAAAGCCGATAGTCGAAAAGCTCAACCACAAGCACATAACGGTAGACGACATAGTTGCGGCGATATCTTCCAACATAGATTTGCAGTACGGCATAGGCACGATAGACAATATCGACCATTTGGGCAACCGCCGCGTCCGTTCCGTGGGCGAACTGCTCACCAACCAATTGAGAATAGGCATTTCCCGCCTCGAAAAGCTCATCAAGGAGAGAATGGCAACGCAGGACGCGATGGAAGTCACCCCCTCGGGGCTCATCAACGTCCGCCCCGTATCGGCGGTAATAAGGGAGTTCTTCGGCTCTTCCCAGCTCTCCCAATTCATGGACCAGACCAACCCCGCGGCGGAACTCACGCACAAGCGTAAACTTTCCGCGCTCGGCCCGGGCGGACTCAACCGCGACAGGGCGACGTTCGAAGTGCGCGACGTCCACCACTCGCATTACGGCAGACTTTGCCCGATAGAGACCCCCGAAGGTCAGAACATAGGACTTATATCCTCGCTTGCGACGTTCTCCAAGGTGAACGAATACGGCTTTATCATGAGCCCGTACAGAAAGGTCGTCAAGGACGAAAACGGCTTGCCCAAAGTCACCGACCACGTCGATTATCTCACCGCGGACGAGGAGGATAAATTCGTCGTCGCGCAGGCGAACGAACCGCTCGACGAGAACAATCACTTCGTCAACAGGTACGTCGGCTGCCGTCACCGCGATTTGATAACGCAGATGACTGCGGACAAGATGGACTACATGGACGTGAGCCCCAAACAGCTCGTATCCGTAGCCACAGCACTCATACCTTTCCTCGAAAACGACGACACCAACCGCGCGCTGATGGGCTCTAACATGCAGCGTCAGGCAGTTCCCCTCATGAAGACGGAGAGCGCGATAGTCGCGACGGGCATAGAGGCGGCGATAGCGCGCGACAGCGGCGTAATCGTGCGCGCCAAGGCGGCGGGCACGGTAGTGGGCTGCGCTTCCGACATGATAAAGATAAGGGAAGACAACGGGCTTGTCGCGGAATACAAGCTCAAAAAATTCGAAAGATCCAACCAGAACACCTGTCTCAACCAGCGCCCCATAGTGAGCACGGGCGACAGGGTGGAAGAGGGCGAAATAATCGCCGACGGTCCGGCGACCAACAACGGCGAACTCGCGCTCGGCAAAAACATATTGATAGGCTATATGGAATGGGAGGGCTACAACTACGAGGACGCTATCCTCATCAGCGAAAAGCTCGTTCAGGACGACGTGTTCACTTCCATTCATATAGAGGAGCATGAAACGGAAGCGCGCGACACCAAACTCGGCGAAGAGGAAATCACGCGCGATATACCCAACGTCGGCGAGGACGCATTGAAAGACCTCGACGAAAACGGCATAGTCAGGATAGGCGCGGAAGTGCAGCCGGGCGACATACTCGTCGGCAAAGTCACGCCCAAGGGCGAGACGGAGCTCACCCCGGAAGAAAGACTTCTCCGCGCGATATTCGGCGAAAAGGCGAGGGAAGTCAGGGATACGTCCTTAAAAGTACCCCACGGCGAAGGCGGCATAGTGGTGGACGTCAAGGTGTTCACCCGCGAGAACAAGGACGAGCTTTCCCCCGGCGTATCCAAGCTCGTGCGCGTATATATCGCGCAGAAGAGAAAGGTGCAGGTCGGCGACAAGATGGCGGGACGTCACGGAAACAAGGGCGTTATCTCCCGCGTACTTCCTCAGGCGGATATGCCCTTCCTCGCGGACGGCACGCCGCTTGAAATCGTGCTCAACCCCCTCGGCGTTCCCTCGCGTATGAATATCGGTCAGGTTCTTGAAGTCCACCTCGGGCTCGTGTGCAAGCAGCTCGGCTGGAAGATAGC
>CANREX010000109.1 GCA_947629735.1 uncultured Clostridia bacterium | reverse complement strand
CAAGCCCCCCTGTTCAACGACAGGAACGGGGAACTCATAACCACGCTGACGCAGGTGTATAACGAAGTCACAGGCGCAAACGCCCACCCCATAGCTATCGGAGGCGGCACTTACGCGCGCGCCCTTAAAAACGGCGCGGCGTTCGGACCTGAGGAGGACGGCGAACCCTCCACCATTCACCAGCCCGACGAATATATAACTTTTGCGAAGATAGAAAAATGCTTCCGCATCTATAAACTCGCCCTCCAACGCCTGACAAAATAACTTGCGCGGTTATTTGATAAGAGAAGTGTTAGAGGAACGAACATTTTTTTGTCATGCGAAGCACCGCACATCCCCTTTACTGTCATTCTGCCCGACTTTTTTAATGTCATTCTGCCCGAGGGCGGCAGCGCGACCGCTCTCCTCTTGTCATTCTGAGCGGAGTGAGGCTGAAAGCCGAGCGTAGTCGAAGAATCCGGTAATATTAAGTGAAAAAGCCGTTTCAAAGTTACTCCCTACCACCACCATGGGATTTCTCGACTCTATCGAACGCTAACGCGTTCTTAATCGCTCGGAATGACAACACCTTAATTGCGTAGCGCATTATTAAATAATTGCGGGAGCTGCAATTGTTACGCTAACGCTCGGATATATTAGTAATTACGAAGTCTATAAACGCAGAGAAGCAAGCAAGACAAGGAAGGCGCGCAAACAACCTTAACATTCTTAAATAATTTACGGCGCAAGCAAAACCGCGCTTTTGCGCAGCGCAACCCAATTTGTGCATACCTGCACCTCGGCGAGGTGAATGCCTGCGATTATATTATCGCGCGCCCTTGAAAAATCGCAGGCAGAGGACGAGTAGTCCTCAAAATCACGAAAATTCGCAGCGCACGGGCTGCGCGAGAATTTTGTGAACTTGTATTGCGCCGCTTATATGCGTTTAGCGGCAGCAAAATGGGGTGCGGGCGGAGAAATTTTCTCCGCCCGCACCCCATTCACACAAGCAACGGCGGCGGAGAAAATCATCCCCGTCGCCGCTGCTTGTGCCTTAAAATCACATCAAATGTTTTCTGATAGCCTTAATGGCAGTATTGGCAATAAGATTGCTCCCCTTAAAGGTGGGGTGAACGCCGTCCTCGGAATAGAGGCTGTAAGGTCGGCTCTCGCAGAGCCCGTTGAACATCTCGTCATACGCGACGAATTCGTCGCACATCTTGGTGCAGACGCGGTTGATAATTTCAAGCTCTTTATCGAACAGGGGGCGCAGCCGCCTCTTATCGGGCGCGGGCAAAAGGAAGGGCTCTAAGAAGATAACCACTATCCCCGCCTCCTTCAACGCCTCTATGAGCGCGACGAGGTCTCTTTCGAACTGCTTTAAATCGAGCTGCTTGTCTATCTTGAATTGGTGAATTACGTTGTTTATGCCTATCATTATGACGACGGCGTCGGGCTGCAAGTCGATGACGTCGCTGTGAACGCGGGCGAGAAGGTCGCACACCTCGTTGCCCGAAACGCCCTTGTTTATAAGCTCTATATCCATATCGGGATAGATGGGGCGGAGTTTATCCGCCAGCACCTTTACATAACCGTAACCGAGCGAGTTTATATCCGACCTGTCGCGGTCGCAATCGGTTATCGAATCCCCGAAAAACACTATCTTCATACACTCTCCCCTTGGCGGAGCGGAAAAATAAATGACATCGCCCCTGCCCAACGGCGTCTTTTGACGTTTTTACAATTTATGATTATATCATAAGCCGCCCGCAAAGTCAATATCCGCATTGCATTTTGTGCCCCCGTCGCGGCATAATAAATTTGCGGCAGGCGGCAATTTTTATTGATATTTGACGGCGTAAGTGTTATAATGGCGGAAAGCCGCATGAAAGCGCAGAAAATATGCGCCCATGCTGCGGCGAACGCGCGTGCGCGGCACGCGGTCAATTTAAAAGGAGTTTATATGAAACACACCGACGTCAAGGCAATTTTGTGCGAACCCGAACTTTTCTTCGATAAAAGCGTCACCGTCTGCGGCTGGATAAAGAGCTATCGCGACAGCAAGAACATGGCGTTTATCGCGCTCAACGACGGCACAACCCTCCCCCACTTACAGGTGGTTATCGACAAGGGCGCGATTCAGATACCCGAGGGCGCGACAAGGGCGGGAAGCTCGGTAAAGATAGACGGAGTCGCGGTGAAGTCCCTCAACGCCAATCAGGCGATAGAGGTCAACGCGGAAAAGATAACGCTTTTGGGCGATTGCCCCGCGGATTACCCCATACAGAAAGCCAAGACCTCGCTCGACTTTTTGCGCACTCTCCCCCACCTGCGCGTGCGCACCAACACGTTCAACGCGATTTTCAGGGTGAGGAGCAAGCTCTCCTATGCGATACACCGTTTCTTCCAGGAACGCGGCTACATGTACGTGCACACCCCTATAATCACGGGCAGCGACTGCGAGGGCGCGGGCAAGATATTCAAGGTCACGACGATAGGCTACGACCCCAAATATAAATCGGAAGAGGAATACAACGCGGCGGACTTCTTCGGGCAGAGCGCGGGGCTCACCGTGTCGGGTCAGCTCGAAGGCGAAGTCATGGCGACGGCGTTCGGCAAGATTTACACATTCGGACCTACTTTCCGCGCGGAAAACAGCAACACCACCCGCCACGCGGCGGAGTTCTGGCAGATAGAGCCCGAGGTCGCGTTTGCGGAGATTGACGACATCATCGGAATCGCCACGGAATTCATCAAATTCATAATAGCCGAGGTGCTCAAAGAGTGCCCCGAGGAGATATCCTTCCTCGAAAAATACTATGAAAAGGGCTTGCGCGCGAAATTGCAGAAGGTCGTGGACGACGAATTCGTGCGCGTGGAATACACGGAAGCAATAGAGATACTCAAAAAGAGCGGAAAGCAGTTCGTCTACCCCGTCGAATGGGGCTGCGACTTGCAGACCGAGCACGAGAGATATCTCACCGACGTAGTGTACAACAAGCCCGTCTTCGTAGTAAATTATCCCAAGGACCTCAAATCGTTCTACATGAAGCAAAACCCCGACGGCAAGACGGTTGCGGCGACGGACCTCCTCGTGCCGGGCGTGGGCGAAATAATAGGTTGCAGCGAGCGCGAGGCGGACAGCAAAAAGCTGTTGCAGGCGATAAAGGACAGGGGAATGAAGATGAGCGACTACGAAAACTACCTCGACTTGCGCAAGTTCGGCACTGTGCCGCACAGCGGGTTCGGGCTCGGGCTCGAACGCATACTGATGTACGCCACGGGAATGGGCAATATCCGCGACACGATAGCCTTCCCCCGCGCAAAGGACGAACTCAGATAAGGGCATATAAATGAGCGAAAAAGATAAGATGCTCGTGGGCGAGATCTACGACGCAAACAACGACAGACAGCTCATCGCCGAGCGCACGGCGGCGAAAGACAAGTGCGCCGCTTACAACTCTGTCACCCCCTCGGATATGCAAAGGCGCAGGGAGATAATGAGCGGCATACTCGGCAAGGCAAAGGGCGAATTTTTGATAGAACAGCCCTTTTACTGCGACTACGGCTACAATATAGAGGTCGGCGAAAACTTCTACGCAAACCACGGGCTTACAATTTTGGACGGCAACAAAGTGCGCTTCGGCGACAACGTGTTTATCGGTCCGCACTGCGGCTTTTACACTGCGGGACATCCGCTTGACGCCGAGAGCAGAAACGCGGGACTGGAATACGCAAAGCCCATAACCGTGGGCAATAACGTCTGGTTCGGCGGAAACGTCTGCGTCCTGCCGGGAGTTACGATAGGCGACAACGCCGTGATCGGCGCGGGAAGCGTGGTAAACCGCGATATTCCCCCCTTCACAGTAGCCGCGGGCAACCCCTGCAAAGTTATAAAAAAGCTGCAAAAATAAGGGCAAAAATATATAAAATAAGCGAAAGCGGAGGTCAAATTCCTCCGCTTTTTTTACTTTCTTTTGAGTTTTGAAAACTTCCCCGAAAAATTTTCGGCTGCGATTATTTAATCAACCTCGTCGACGTCCACAAACTCCACCTTTTCATTCAGGCTCTGTTCGATATTTCTGTATTCACGGCGCAGGCGCGGGCGTTCCAACAGCAGCGAATCCGCCGCTTCCCATAAGGAAAACGAGCCGATTATCGAAAGCAGTTCCGTTAAGAACACGTTCTTGCCCGTTATGGCGAGAAACAGATAAATTGCGAGCATTATCGCGCCGAACGCCGCGAGAAAAATCATCTTGCGCAGGTTGGCGAGCATATCCCACGAGACGTCGAAGGACTTCATCACATAGTGCCTTTGCATGGACTTTTTGATTTCCTCCCTCTCCTCCTGCGGGAAATTGCCGTGCAGCCGCACGCGCAGGGGGATATTTGCGGGAATGACGTTCGTCTGCGCCTCGATATAGTCGTAAATCTCGCCGTTAAGATCCTTTTCGCCCTTTAAACTGAGCGGGTCGTACAGCGCAACATCGTCCCCGAGGGAGACGTCTACCACGGCGTTGCCGTCCTTATCCATTATCCTCTCGATATAAGAGAGCAATTCCTGTTTTTCGCGCTTTCTGTTCATATTTTTAATCTTCTTTTAAATTTTTGCCTTAATTTTGAATGGCGAGATTTGATGAACTCCGTTTCGTTCCTCAAATCTCGCCAATATTCACTTACTATGCCACGGCGAGATTTGCGCCTTAGGCGGACGCGCCCCGGCAAACAGTGCACTGCACTGTTTGGTTTGCGCCCGAACTTTTCCGCTCACGCCTCCACCCTCAAATCTCGCCAATATTCACTGACTATGCCACGGCGTGGTTTCACACGAATGTGTGAAACCACGCCGTGGCGCGGATGGCGAGATTTGAACTCGCGCGGCAGTTTCCCGCCCTACTCCCTTAGCAGGGGAGCCCCTTGAGCCTC
>CANREX010000108.1 GCA_947629735.1 uncultured Clostridia bacterium | reverse complement strand
GTTTTATCTTACAAAAAACCTGTTGATTTATTTAACTTTTTTATCTCAAACTGTTGCACTTAGTTTGACAATTCAATGTGTTGGAAGTATTTAAAAAGCTGTCATTCCGAGCGATTGAGAGCACGAATGTGCTCGATTGAGTGGAGAAATCCCATCGTGGTGGTAGGGCGTTGCGGTGAAACGGCTTATTCGCATTGTCATTCCGAGCCTGCCGAGGAATCCGGCAGGGGTATGGCGTATAGAAAAGTCCTAAGCGCAATGAAATTCCGGATTCTTCGACTACGCTAACGCTCCGCTCAGAATGACAGCAGGGGGCTTACGCCCTCGGGCAGAATGACAGCAGGGGGCTTACGCCCTCGGGCAGAAAGGCACCTCTTTATACCTCCCCACTCCCCTTGCACAGGGGAGTGGGGAGGGCAGGGTAGGGCGTGGGGTTTACCTCATTTTGTCACCCTGAGCGGAACGAGCGATAGCGAGTGCAGTCGAACGGGTCTGGCAGGGGCATGGCACAAAGGAAATTTCAATGCGCAATGAAATACCGGATTCTTCGACTACGCTAACGCTACGCTCAGAATGACAGCAGGGGGGGGTGGTTTACGCCCTCGGGCAGAATGACAAGTAGGGGCTTGCGTTTCCCGGCAGAATGACAGTAAAATAATGAATGGCAGCAAAAAATGATTTGTTCGCTTTGCTTTCGTTCACAAAGCATTGTCATTGCCGAGGCGGGGTGATGTCATATACAAAAAATTATTCTGCGGGGAAAAGTAGGCGAATTGCGCGTTGGATATTGCAAGCGGCGAAAAAAGGTGATATAATGTGAGAAAAAATATCGACGAGGTGAAAAATATGGTAAAAAAGCAGACAGCGGGCAGAAATAATTTAGGCAAACTCGCGCCCAAATTCGCGCAGCTCAACGACGACGTCCTCTTCGGCGAGGTCTGGTCGCGCGAGGAGCAGCTCTCCGCCCGCGACAGGAGCATGATAACGATAGCCGCGCTGTTTTCGGCGGGGCAATTTCCCCAACTCAAATCCCACCTCGAAATAGGCAGGGAGCACGGCATAAGCAGGCAGGAAGTCGTGGAGATATTCACCCAGCTCGCCTTTTATTGCGGCTGGCCCAAGGCGTGGAGCGCTTTCCCGCTCATCAAGGAAGTGTACGGCGAAGGCGAGGAAGGCGGCGAGGAGAAAAAACTTTCCGAATTCCCCATCGGCGAACCCAACGAGGCGTTCGCGCAGTACTTCATCGGCAAAAGCTATCTCGCGCCCCTTTCTTCGGGCGACATAAAGGTGCACAACGTCACTTTCGAGCCCAAGTGCAGGAATAATTGGCACGTTCACCATGCGTCCTCGGGCGGCGGGCAGGTGCTCATCTGCATAGCGGGTCACGGCTGGTATGAGGAATGGGGCAAGCCCGCGGTGGAACTGCGCGTGGGCGACGTCGTGAATATTCCAGCGGGCGTCAAGCATTGGCACGGAGCGGCTTCCGACAGTTGGTGCCAGCACCTCGCATTGGAAGTCCCGGGAGAGGACGCCTCCACCGAGTGGTTGGAGCCCGTAGACGACGAACACTACCAGAACTGCGAGATAAGGACGCAGTATATCTGAGGGGGAACGGGTCATGGAGACGTTGAAAGCTATCGAAACGCGCAGGAGCATAAGGAGATTCCGCGGCGAAGTCCCGCCCGATAATCTGATAGAAAAAATAGTGGGCGAAGCGGCGTTCGCGCCGTCGTGGAAAAACACGCAGACCGCGGGATATATTGCGATCAAAGGCGAAAACAAGGATAAAATAGCGGCGGAAATGCTCGCCCCGCACAACGCGGCGATAGTCAATTCCGCGCCCGTTTTAATAGCCATGGTGACCAAGTGCGGCAGGTGCGGCTGCGAGCGTGACGGCAGCTTCACAACCAAAAAAGAGGACAGGTGGCAATACTTTGACGCGGGCATAGCCTGCCAGACGTTCTGCCTCGCCGCGCACGACTGCGGACTCGCGACGGTCATCATGGGGATATACGACGAAGACAAACTCCCCGCGTTTTTGAAGCTGGACGACGATGAAGTCTTGACTGCCCTCATCGCCCTCGGCTATGCCGCGGAGCAGCCCGACTGCCCGCCCAAAAAGAGCGTAAACGAGCTGTTGAGCTATCTGTAAGCTCCGCAGCCCCGCCGCCCGCTTTGACAAAAAGGCAGGACAACCACGAAGTCGGAGAGAAGTCATAAAATAAAAAGGCGGGACAACCATGAGGCGGGGGAAAAGTCAAAATAAAAAGGCAAACGATAATATGTGCGGCGGCAGCCGCCTTTTTTGATATTTATCGCAAAAAAGCGCATATAAATAAAATAACCGACAAAAATCGGGCTGTAAAGCGGCAATATTTTAGATAAAATATTGACATTGCCCGAATTTGGATATAAAATATATTATGAGACAGAGTTTCTGCCGTTTTTTCGTGGGGGAGTGAACGAAAATGACAAGGGAAAAATTGATAAAGAAATTTCCGTATTTCGCAACGCAGGACTTTTCGCATGCGTTCGATCCTTTGACGGACGTCTTTACGCGCGACGTGATAAAGGGCTACATGCAGTATCTCATCGATAAAAAACAGCCTTTCAGCCTGTTTATCGCGGATATCGACAACTTCAAGTACGTCAACGACGGCTACGGGCACAAGGCGGGCGACAGCGTGCTTTGCAGCATAGCCCAATTCATAACCGATATCCTCGGCGACAGGGGCGTTGTCGGCAGATACGGCGGCGACGAATTCCTGATAATCAGCGAGGGTATAACCGACTACAACGACGTCTGGAAGATAGGTCACGATATAAATATGAATATCGGCAACCTGCGCTTTGCGGACGACGCCCTGCCTTCCGTCACGCTCTCCATGGGCATTTCGCGCTACCCGATAGACACGAAGGACTACGAAGAGCTGTGGAATTTGGCGGACAAGGCGCTCTACCGCGGCAAGATGAAGGGCAGGAATTGCTTTATCATCTACCTCGAAAGCAAGCACAAAAACCTCGATTTGAAGGCAAAGCGCGACGTCGCGTTTTCGCCCATGTACCTGCACGCAAAGGTGTTCAACACGCTCACCGAAACGAGCAATCTGGGCATGGCGATAAAAAATCAGCTGCATTTCCTCGTCACCTATCACATGTACGACCACTTGTGCATAGAGACCCCGTCGGGCATGCGCTTCCAGCTCATTCACGCGCTGTCCAAGCACAAGCAGTTCGAGTCTATCGACTACAATGAATTGGTCAACATAATAGACAACTCCGGGCTCGCCTACGCGAGCAAGGTAAGCAGCTATTCGAGCAGCATGAGCGAGGAATTTATCAAGCTGTTGAAAAAGCAGTCGGTCGTCTCGGCGGTGTATTGCAGGATAGGCGCGTTCGACAAGGTGTACGGCTATATCAGGATAGACATGACGGACACGGTGCGCATCTGGCAGACGGAAGAGTTAAACCTCATCATAGAGACGGCGCGCGTTATCGGGCTTCTCCTTTACTACAACAACAAGACGATAGAGGAGCTCGACTACGGCACGGTCGAAATAGTGGGAAAAGAGTGAAAGACGCGGGGATATGCCCCGATCAAACGGCATTTGACGCAATTTCGCGTTCGGAATTTTCCAAGTTTTAAAGCGGACTTCCACGCGCCCGGCGGGGAGATTTCGGCAAAATAGCGCAAAAACTTTTTGCGCAAAAGCGGGGAGATTTCACATTAAAACAACGCGGAAAGGCGGCATTGAATTTATTGACAAAAGCGCGCGTTTGCCCGCGGCGGACGGCGCACGATAATTTTGCAGGAGTAATGACAGCAAGTGGTTTCAACGGATTTTACCAACAAGAAGAAAATACTGATTGCGGACGACGCGGAACTCAACAGGGAAATTTTAAAGGACATACTTTCGGATGACTTCTCCTTCGCCGAGGCGGCGGACGGCATGGAAGCTATCGAAATTCTTCAAAGCGAAAACGAGGACATCTCCCTCGTGCTGCTCGACATAAACATGCCGCGCGCGGACGGGTTCGAAGTGCTCGAAGCGATGAACAAGAACAAGTGGATAGAGGATACGCCCGTCATCATAATTTCCGCCGAGCAGGATTCGGGCTTTGCGGAGCGCGCGTACAACCTCGGCGCTACGGACTACATCGGTCGCCCCTTCGACGCGCACATCGTAATGCGCAGGGTGCAGAATACGCTGATGCTTTACGAAAAGCAGAAAAAACTCCTCGGGTTGGTGGAAGATCAGGTCTACGAGGTGCAAAAGACCTCTTCCATGATGATAAACATTTTAAGCCACATAGTGGAATTCCAGAACGAGGAGAGCGGACCGCATATCCAGCATATCCGCGTGATAACCGAGATATTGCTCAAAGCCCTATGCGAGCTTTTCCCCGAATACAACTTCTCGCAGTCGGAAATCGCCATGATAGGCACGGCGGCGGCGCTGCACGATATAGGCAAAATTTCCATACCGCCCACCATACTCAACAAACCGGGCAGGCTCACCCCCGACGAGTTCGCGATTATGAAGACGCACTCCGCCATGGGCGCGTCCATGCTCGACGCGCTTCCCCTCTACAAGGACGAGCCGCTCGTCAAGACGGCGTATCAGATTTGCCGCTGGCATCACGAAAGGTACGACGGCAGGGGCTATCCCGACGGTTTGAAGGGCGACGATATCCCCATTACCGCGCAAATAGTCGCGCTTGCGGACGTCTACGACGCGCTCACGAGCGAGCGGGCGTACAAGAAGGCGTTCCCTCACGAAGTGGCGATCAACATGATAAAGAACGGCGAGTGCGGCGTGTTCAACCCCAAACTCATCAAGGTGCTCGACAAGGTCTCGGACGACCTCTACAACCGCTTGCAGGGCGCGGTCTCGGATGAGCTCGACGAAAACATGCGCAAGCTCACCGCCGAGATATTGCAGAAGAACA
>CANREX010000107.1 GCA_947629735.1 uncultured Clostridia bacterium | reverse complement strand
GTGGACGTCAATGTTCCCCAAGACGCCTCGGAGACGCCTGCAATCGTCGGCACGACTTTAAAGAAGTTAGGGAAGGGCATGCTTTCCGCAGACGGCGTACTGACCGTTCCCACCAACATAACGATAATCGATGAAAACGCTTTCGCCGACAACAACGATATTAAAGAGGTAATAATTCCCGATACGGTGGAAACGATAAAGGAAGGCGCTTTTTACGGCTGCCGTTCTTTGGAAAAAGTCACGATAGGCAAGGGCGTAAAATTCATAGACATGAATGTCTTCCGCGATTGCGAAAATATCAATTATGTCAATTATACGGGCGACCTTTTGGGCTGGTGCAAAATAGATTTCGGATTTACGGAAGATGAGCAAGTGTCAAAGACCAACAACGAGCATAATGAACTCACCGAGGGCAATGATGATAAAAACGCTCGCTATTCCAACCCCGTTTACTATGCGGAAGATTTACATATACAGGGTGAGTTGGTCACCGAAGTGACTATCCCCGAAGAAATCACGTTTATTAAATATTTAACTTTCACGCATTGCCAATCGCTTAAAAAGGTCAAATTGCATGAAAACGTCAAGACCGTAGGTTATTATGCTTTTTTGACTTGCACGGGACTGAGCGAGATAGATTTGGGCAACGTGCAGGTGATCGATACGCGCGCGTTCGACGGCTGCTATTCGCTCACCCGCTTAACTCTCCCCGCAACGCTGCAAAAGATAAATAAATCTGCGTTCTATGCGGCGCAGAAGATAGTGGAAATATACAATCTTTCTCCCGCGATAACGCTTACTCCGCAGACAGACGATGACGGCGAGGTGGCGAAATATGTCCGTAAAATATATACGGAAATTCCCGAGCAGGATAATTTTACAACCGACAAAGACGGATTTGTATGGTACTCCGACTCTTCAAAGACGGGCGAAATAGTTTTATTGGCGTATGAGGGCAGCGAAAAGGACGTCACAGTGCCCCGTCAATATCAGGGGAAGACCGTGGTTTTGAGCGAGTGCGCGTTTGCGGGCAACAACGTGATTGAAAAAGCGACTTTTGAAGAGGGGTTCACTAAAATTCCCAACAGAATGTTCGCATACTGCCGTACGGTAAATGAAGTGGTTTTGCCTCAAAGCATGCTCTCTATCGGCGACCATGCGTTTTGGCTTAGCGGCTTGAAGAAAATAGTTTTGCCCGAAAATTGTACCGATATCCAAGCCAACGCTTTCCTGCACTTGAAAGATTGCGAAATGACGATAAATGCGCTCGCGCCTCAATTTGGCAGTAAGGCGTTTGCGGAGTGTAAGAATTTAAAGATTGCTTTTGCGGGCACGGTCGAGCAATGGCAAGAGTGCGTGAAGGATTTATTGTATAATTGCGAATTCACAGTGACATGTACTAACGGGACATATGATAACTACGGCGCGCACTATTTTGTCGACGCAAATCAAGGCTTTTAACGGTAATTTCACAACGCCTGCCGAATAATTCGGCAGGGTATGTCGCATAAAATTTCCTAAGTGTATTAAAATTCTCATAATTAAAATACCCGCGAAAAATTTCGCGGGTATTTTTGCAATCTATGTTATTTCAATCTCGAAAGCAATGTTATAATCGCGTCTTGTGCGCCGTCGTCAAGTTTGCCTGCAAGTTTCAACATTGTTCTTTGTTTTTCGGTAAGCAAATTGATTTTTGATTCGCTGTAACTATCGGAATTCCCGACGAGATAGTCTATCGTGACATCAAAAAAATCGGCAAGTGCGATAAGCTGCTCTATCGACGGTTGAGTGTTTGAGTTTTCCCAATTATTATAAGTGCCTTGGCTCACGTTCATTATTTTCGCGATTTGCCTTTGCGACAACTCTTTTTCCGTTCTCAGTTCAAGTAATCTAATCATCGATTTCACCCCTTTTGCCCCTATAATTGTTGACTGAGCTATTGAATTATATTAAATTTTTTAATCAGAGGGCTTGACATATTAAATTTTTTAGTTATATAATAGATATGTGATTAAGTTTTCTAATCACAAAAATTTATGTGCGGGGAATACGTATGAAGAACGAAAGCGTAAATTCGTGTATGGAGAAAATCTCGGGTAATGTCACGTCCGAGCAGGAAGGCAGAATTTCCGTGGCGCTTGCCGAAGCGCCCGAAGAGAAATTCGGTGAAGTCAAAAGCGTAAAGATAAAAAGTTTGAAACACACAACCGTTTTATCCGCTGTACTCGGGCTTTTCGGCGGCGGCGATTTCTACTTGGGGTTTTTTAAACGGGCAATTTGCAAGTGCATTTTCAATTTCATCTTGCCGATAGCTATACTTATCGTATCGTTTGCTTATATTGTGCCTGTGAACAGGCAATATCGCGATTACGACGCTCATTATCTGGAATTCTCGGAATGTATGACCGCGGAGCTTGCCGATTTCTCCTATGATTATCCGTTCGGCGGGCAGAGTAAAGCAAGCGATTCGGGGCAATCGGAAGAAAATAAGGATTCGGGCGTGAAATCGCTTAAAGACGGCGGTTTTACGGCAAATATTGTAGCCGCCCAGCAGCTATACAATTCGGCATACAATAATCTTGAAAGCAGGCTGAACGATATCAAGAGCAATATTGACGATAAAATGAAACCCGTCGCAGACGAGATATCCGAAAATGTGCTTGAAGAAAGATACAGTGCAATAAACGAAGCATTTGCACAATTTTACGCTAACCCCGTCAACGAGGAAGTACAGGAACTTTATACAGATTATCCCAATATGACTTTCGCCGAATATATTTCGGCGGTCGATAAAATAATTTCGGACATGTACGCGCTTTTCCCCGACCCCGCGCCGTCGGAAAGCGAGCAGGCTGAAAAGGCGTTTGCGGTGCAACTTACCGAAAGTCTCAATGCCGTCGCCGCGAAACTTTCAAACGATGACGCGGACGCAAACAAGGAAATTATAGAGGAAATCAGCGACCTCGCAGGCAGGATATCCGTATTAGCTGATAGGTCGTCTCTCAACAGGCAATATCTCGAAGATTTTACAAGCCTCGATTTCACAAAGTTTACTCCCATAGATTCTCTTATCCAAGAGAATAATATATCTCGCTTGAACGCCTTAGCCGGAAGCATAGCGGCAATGTATGATGATTACGATGTCGAAGACGATTTTGGCGATATAGCGGTAATGTACTATGACATAGATTACGACTATCAGAATGCCAAAGATATTTTCGACGATTTTTACGAAGTTTACAATACCCTTATAGACGTCAATTCCAAAACGATTTATACGGCAGTAGATTCCAAAAATAAAGCCATTACCCCCGACCCGAAAAAGGACGAAAACGGCAATACGATAGCGGTGAAAGATTTCACGTCTCTTATGAACGTCGTGCTGGAAAATATACGCCCGCTCACAGAGGACGCAGAAGATGAATCGCCCGTCAAGACCGCGTGCGAGTTGCTTGAAATTCTTGCGCAGCGGTGGGGGAATTCCTCGCTTGCGGACGACATAACCGCCGTCTATAAAGAACGCTCGGCGATAGAGGGAGAAGAAAGCGAAAGCGGCAAAATAGAGGTCAACTGTCTGAGTGGTTTCGAAAACGCGTTTAAAAATTTTGTTACAACCAATTTTGCTTTGCAGGACAAAGAGGGAAGCGAAGAAAACGAATCATATCCCAACCTCTATTCTTTGAAAACGGTATACGATACGTTGAGTGCGGGTCTGGACGGAATAAGAGGCGACGTTGATGCTATTTCCGTTTTAATGGAAGCGTTCGGCAATTGCGCCTATTTCGTCAGCTCCAATACGGCGGCTACGATGATGCACTATTACAACGATATCGATTACGGCAGCCACTATTACAGCGAAGCCGAAAAAGCCATAATGTTGACCGCTTTATTGGCGGAAACGCCCTCGATTGGAATAGAGAATAAACTCAATATAACCGATACGCTTTCCGATTATTATTTCCGCGCACGCGAAATTGCGTATAAGTTCTATCAGGTCGGAAATAAGCAAACAGTAAATGAAATTCTCAATAGCTTAACTGCAATGTCCAATGAGATAACCGACCTCAATGCGAGGGTAAAAGCGGATAAGGAATCGAGAATGTTCAATGTCGATTATACGAGCATGTTTGTCGGAATTATGGTTGGCATTGACGCAGTGATAATCATATGTTATTGGATAGGCGAAGTTTTCAGAAACAGGGAAAAATGTATGAATATCAATTGCGAAGCGGTGCTGTCCGCTGTAAAAGATAAGGTAGAAGAAATATAAAACAAACGCCGACGGAGTTTCTCCTTTAAAATATTCATGACCAAAAGCGTAAAAAGGCTGGCGGCGCATTTCGCGCCGCCCGCCCCCGTTTTTGTCTTTCCACAAGCCCGTAGATGTCCCAAATACGTGGAAGTCACTCTCAAAAAAAGCCGTAACCACAATGCGGGCAGCGCGCATACACTATATATTGTGCCGCCTCAAAAGCGCGGTATAAAACGCGGCAAATATGGCAAAAATTTATTTTAAAATATATTAAAAATTGTCAAAAAGTTTGCAAAATGTGTTGACTTATTTATTTTAGTTTGATATGATATAAAAGCTGTCGGTTAAGGCAGCACAGTTTTTCTTGACAAAAATGCGAGGAAAACGCCCTGACTTTCGTCGGGTTACGAAGATTGACAACTGCATAGAGAGAAAGAAAAGAGCAAGTACAAAAAGGCAATTTTAGAAAGATTGATTTTGGTTAATACGAAGAAGAAGTAAGCTATAATAAAGCAGCTTCCGAACTGTAAGAGAAGAAATTGGTCGAGTTAAAGTTATAGAATTTTTTGTAAGGAAAGTAGACTGAAAAACTCAGAGAGATAGCGAAGAAAATGCTATAAGAGAAGAGAAAAAGAAGAAAGATCAAGCTACAAAGAGCATTGAGGTGGATGCCTTGGTACATGGCGCCGAAGAAGGACGTGACAAGCTGCG
>CANREX010000106.1 GCA_947629735.1 uncultured Clostridia bacterium | reverse complement strand
GCGGCCTTATCGGCATACTCAAAGACGGCGACGTCATCGACATAAATATTCCCGCCTGCACGCTCAACGTCCGCCTTTCCGAAGAGGAAATCAACAGGCGCTACGCAAATTTTCAGCCGCTTATAAAGCCCGTGACGGGTTACCTCGCGCGATACAGAGCTTGCGTGAGCTCCGCCTCGGAAGGCGCGGTGTTCAAAAAATAAAGCGGCGCTCAAAAAATAAATATAAGGAAAACTCGGATCATACAATATAACATATGAAAAATCGCAACATTTATCTCGCGGAGGGCGAAATTTCAAAGATATCGCTCGACGCGGAAAACGCATGTATAACTATTACCACTACGGGGGAAAACGAGCTTAAAATCGAATACGAAAACGCGAAAGGTGCGCACATATCCCTCGACGAAAACGTTTTAAACATAAATTACGGGCGCGCGAAAAGGTTGCTTGCGCGCAGAAAAAAACAGATAACTTTGCACGTTCCCGAGCACTTTGTACCCGAGCTTGAAATACGCGCGGCGGACAGCGAAATAGAAATTTGCGGCGGCTCGTTCGGGCGGCTGGAATTGCAGGGCGACAGCTGTCGCTTTACCTGCGAAAACGCGTACTTTACAGACTGCTCCCTTAGCGGAACGGCGCTCGACACCCTCATCAAGGGCACGACCGTCAAAAACGCGCTCATCGTCAACTGCGGCAAGGGCGACATGGTATGGGAAAATTCCTTCGCCGCGTGCACCGACTGCCACGTAAAGCGGGGCAATATCGGGCTCAGCGGCTTCAACTGCAAGGACAGCGTTCTGTCTGCGGAAGAGGGCAACGTCTCCGCCCGCCTCGACGGCGACGGGAGCGATTACAACCTCGGTCTGCTCGCGAAAGAGGGCACGGCGAACATGGACAGCGTCTCCCGCGAGGGCGCGGTGCGCACTTTCAAGGCGTACTCCGCCCGCGGCAATATCGCGATAGACTTCACAGAGCTCAGCGGCAGCTACGGCGACTGCTGAATGTCTTTGACGACGTCAAACGGCTCTGCGCAACTTCCCCTGCCTAACGGAAAATAAACGGCGGGCGGGTGGAAATCAACCTTAAACACCGCGAAAAAACGCGCAAAACGCGGAAGCGAAAAAACGCGCAAGCTCGCGGTCGGAAAAACGCAAGGACAAAAGCATTAAAAAAGCATTTACATTTTTTACATACAGGAGGCGAGCGGAAAATGGGAATGACCGCTTCACAGAAAATTCTCGCGGCGCACGCGGGGCTTAAACACGTCAAGGCGGGACAGCTGATTTCCGCCGAGCCCGACCTGATACTCGCAAACGACATAACGGGTCCCGTGGCTATTAAGGAGTTCAAAAAGGCGGGCGCGACGCAAGTTGCGGACAAGTGCAAGATTGCGCTCGTTATGGACCACTTCGTGCCCAACAAGGACATAAAGAGCGCCCAACAGTGCAAAGAGTGCCGGATATTCGCCAACGAACACGGAATAGACAACTTTTTCGACGTCGGCAAAATGGGCATAGAGCACGCGCTCTTGCCCGAGCTCGGCTTGGTAGGCGCGGGCGATCTGGTGATAGGCGCGGACAGCCACACCTGCACTTACGGCGCGCTCGGCGCGTTCTCGACGGGCGTTGGCTCAACCGACATGGCGGCGGGAATGATGAGCGGCAAGTGCTGGTTCAAAGTGCCCTCCGCGATAAAATTCAACCTCCACGGCAGCCTCAACAAGTACGTGTGTGGGAAGGACGTCATCCTGCATATCATCGGCATGATAGGCGTTGACGGCGCGCTCTACAAGAGCATGGAGTTCTGCGGCGACGGCGTGAAAAACCTTTCCATAGACGACAGGTTCACGATTTGCAACATGGCGATAGAGGCGGGCGCGAAGAACGGCATTTTCCCCGTGGACGAAATTGCGCTTGAATATATGAAAGGCAGATTTTCCCGCCCCGTCAAAACATATGCGGCGGACGACGACGCGGAATACGAAAAGACGTACGACATCGACCTTTCTTCCATAAAGCCCACGGTAGCCTTCCCCCACCTTCCCGAAAACGCAAAGACGAGCGGCGAGTGGGGCGACGTCCCGATAGACCAGGTAGTTATCGGCAGCTGCACCAACGGGCATATCTCGGACATGCGCGCTGCGGCGGAGATATTGAAGGGCAGAAAGATAGCGAAAAACGTGCGCGCGATAATCATTCCCGCCACGCAGAGCATTTACATGCAGTGCGTAAAAGAGGGGCTGACTGAAATATTCATAGAGGCGGGCGCGGCGGTCTCCACACCCACGTGCGGACCTTGCCTCGGCGGATATATGGGCATCTTGGCGCAGGGCGAGAGGGCGGTTTCCACCACCAACCGCAACTTCGTCGGGAGAATGGGGCACAGCGAAAGCGAAGTCTACCTCGCTTCCCCCTATGTAGCGGCGGCGAGCGCCGTGGCGGGCAGGCTTTGCACGCCCGACGAGCTTTAAGGAGGCATAAAAATGCAGATAAAAGGCAAGGTTTTCAAATACGGCGACAACGTCGATACGGACGTCATCATACCCGCCCGCTACCTCAACGACAGCAGCGAAAAGGCTCTCGCTTCCCACTGCATGGAAGACATCGACGCGGACTTTGTAAACAAAGTGCAGCAGGGCGATGTGATAGTCGCGGGCGATAACTTCGGCTGCGGCTCTTCGCGCGAGCACGCGCCCCTCGCGATAAAGGCGAGCGGCGTCTCCCTCGTAATCGCCAATTCGTTCGCGCGCATATTCTACCGCAACAGCATAAATATCGGGCTGCCGATCTCCGAGTGCCCCGCCGCGGTCGCCGCGATAAGCGCGGGCGACATCGTCAGCGCGGATCTGGAAAAGGGGATAATTTACGACGAGACGACGGGCGAAAAATTTCCGACAGAGCCCTTCCCCCCGTTCATTCAGAACATAATAGACAAGGGCGGACTTTTGAAAAGTTTGAAAAGTTGACGTCAACATACCCCATCGCATTTGCCCCGACAAAAAGGGCGAAAAAGTGAAATTGTATTGCGTTTGCCTATAAATTAAAGGGCAAAATTGAGGGATAGACCCCCATATATGCCCCGACGAATTGATTTTCAACAAAAATTTTCAACAACGGAGTTATATACATGAATTACAAAATTGCCGTTCTCGACGGCGACGGAATAGGTCCTGAAATATGCGCGGGCGCGATAAAGGTGCTTGAAAAGACGGCGAAGAAATTCGGCTTCGGGCTGAGCTTTTCCCACTACCCCATCGGCGGCTGCGCGATAGATAAGACGGGCGTTCCCCTGCCGCAGAGCACTGTGGAGGGCTGCCTTGCAAGCGACAGCGTGCTGTTGGGCGCGGTGGGCGGCTACAAGTGGGATTCCCTCCCCGCGGATATCCGCCCCGAAAAAGGGCTGCTCGGCATACGCAAGGCGCTCGGGCTGTACTCCAATATCCGCCCCGCGAAGCTGTGGGATAGCCTCGTCGGGGCTTCGCCGTTAAAGTCGGAAGTTGTCAACGGCGGAATAGAGATAATAATCGTCAGGGAGCTTATCGGCGGGATATATTTCGGCGAGAGGGGCAAGAGCGAAGAAAACGGCAATGAATTCGCATGGGATACGGAGAAATATTCCGTGCCCGAAATTGAGAGGATTACGCGCGTCGCGTGCGAACTTGCGAGCAAGCGTTCCAAAAAGATAATCTCGGTGGATAAGGCGAACGTGTTGGAGACGAGCAGGCTCTGGCGCAAAACCGTGCACGCCTACGCCCAAAAGCACTACCCCAACATCACTGTCGAGGACATGCTTGTGGACAACGCCGCGATGCAGATAGTCAAAAACCCCGCGCAATTCGACGTGGTAGTGACGAGCAACCTCTTCGGCGACATACTCTCCGACGAGGCGGCGCAGGTGACGGGCTCGATAGGCATGTTGGCTTCATCATCGCTCGGCGACGGCACGCGCGGGCTGTACGAGCCCATTCACGGCTCTGCCCCCGACATCGCGGGCAAGGACATAGCAAACCCCATCGCCACAATTTTAGCGGCGGCGATGATGCTTCGCGACAGCTTCTCGCAAATCGAGGCGCACGCGGCGATAGAGAACGCCGTACAGCGCGTGCTCGGGCAAGGTTATCGCACGGCGGACATCATGCAAGAGGGCTGTAAGCGCGTTTCGGGAAGCGAAATGGCGGCGCTAATTGCAAAAGCCGTTTGACGTCCGCAAAGCAAAAAAATATAAATAACCCGACCATATTCGGGGGTCTACGCTTAAATAGCAGGCAAAAATTCAGAAAATATGATAGAAGAAAACGTTAGAAAACTGTTGGAAGAAATACCCGAAAAAAACCAATTCGGCGAAAAAGTGACGCTCGTCGCGGCGGTCAAGACGAGGAGCGCGGAGGAGATAAACCGCGCGATTGCGGCGGGCATAACCGATATCGGCGACAACCACGCGCAGGAATTCAGGGAAAAATACGATGCGATTTGCGGCAACCCCACCCGCCACTTCATCGGGCATTTGCAGACGAACAAGATAAAATATCTGTTGGGCAAAACAGATTTGTATCAATCGATAGACAGGTACGCGCTCGCCGAAGAGCTCTCCGCAAAAAGCGAGCGGGCGGGAATAATTTCAAACATACTCTTGCAGATAAACATAGGCGACGAGGAGAGCAAGGGCGGCTTTTCTCTCGGCGAGGCGGAAGAGGCATATTCGCGCATAAAATCGCTGCCCGCGCTTAAAATTGTCGGGCTTATGGCGATGCTTCCCGAGACGGACGACGACGGGCTTTTGCGCTCTCTGGCGCGCGAAATGCGCGCGCTCTACGACAGACTTCGGGCGATAGATGAGAATTTTAAGCACCTTTCAATGGGTATGAGCGGCGATTGGCGGCTGTGCGTGGAGTGCGGAAGCAACATGATACGCCTCGGCACGGCGATTTTCGGCCCGAGAAATTACGACTTGAAATAAAAAACACGACATTGAATTGTCAAACTAAGTGCAACAGTTTGAGATAAAAAAGTTAAATAAATCGACAGGTTTTTTGTAAGATAAAA
>CANREX010000105.1 GCA_947629735.1 uncultured Clostridia bacterium | reverse complement strand
GGAGGGGGAGCGCGATTTTATCGCGCGGAAGAGGGGCAAGGGGTTTACCGCATTTTGTCGCCCACAGGCGCTATAACAACAAACGCTGTATTCGGCGCTACCAAACGTTGCATGCGGGGTGCAATATTCCCATGATTTTGTAAAAATGGCGCATTTTATTTTCCTGAATTGGCAAAAATTATAATATGATTAAACCGGGAACGACAATTGCGTCCATAAAGCGCAGCATAGAAGATTGTTACAGCAAGCCCGTAAGCGTAAGGCTTAACCTCGGCAGAAACAAATTTGTCAGTTTCGACGCCACGCTGTCGGGAATTTACCCCTCGATTTTCACCGTAGAGCCCGCGGACAAGAATTTTTTGGGCAAAACCACCTATTCTTACGCGGAAATTTTGTGCGGAAAGGTGTTCATAACCCTGAAAGGCGCGTCTTAAACGCCGCAACCCACGATTTTTATAAGCGGGGTGACGTCAACCGTCCGCCAAAAAAACCCAACCGCAAAAGCGGGGTGGACGTCAACCCGCCCGCCGACGCGCTTTCCGACCCGCCCGCGCCAATGCAATCATAAACTCGGATTTCGCGGCATAAGATAGCTTGTAAACAAAAAAGGAGCGTTATCTTATGTTGAAACCCGTAATCAATACCGAAAGTTATATTTCACTTATCAAGACGGTGCGCGGACAGAGCGTAGCCGAATGTCGCTTTCCCCAGCCGAGCGAGGTAAACGAAATTATAGCGATCTATCCACAGGTATCCTGCGTTTCCTGCGAAATTTCTTCCGGAAGGGCAAATTACAGCGGAAAACTCGTGCTCACGCTCGTTTACGCCGACGAACAGGGCAAACTCTGCCGCATGCAGAAGGGCGCGGAATTTTCCCACCACGTCGACGACGACTGCCTCGCGCAGGCGCAGACGGGGATATGCAATATGGTCTGTGAAAAGACGAGCGTCAGGCGGGAGGGCTCGTCGTTTGTGATATCCGCCATCGTCACGGCGGATATTGCGGTTTATGCGCGGGCGGAGCGGACCTATCTCGCCGCAGCCGAGGGCGTGTTTTTGAACCTCGAAAAGCAGGCGTTCTGTTCCAACGTGACGTTCGGCGGCGAGAGCGAAGTGGAGGACGACTTCGACGCGGACAGCGTGGTGGATATCCTTATACCCTCGGCGAAAGCGGTCGTGCTCTCGGCGGAGTGCGGCACGGGCGAAGTGAAAGTGGGCGGCGAAATTTACCTTTCGCTCTTCGCGATGAGGCAGCAGACGCCCGTGTGCCTTGAAAGGGTGATACCGTTCAGCTGCGCTCTCCCCTGCGAGGATGCGGGCGCGGGCATGCCCGCCGAGGCGTGCGCGGAGATAACCGACTTGAACGTAACCGCCACCGTAAACGAAGAGCGGGGCAAGTGCGAGGTGAATTTCGTCTGCAACCTCTCGATAAACGGCGAATTTATCGCGGAAAAGCAGGTTGAAGCCGCCTCGGACGCATTCTCATGCGATAACCTGCTCGCCCTCGGCTTTGCCGAAGAATCCTGCGAAAAGTGCGTGGACATCAAGGTGTATTCCGAGCGCGTGAGCGGCTTGGCGGCGAGCAAGAGCAAGTTGGGGTACGACTGCAAATTCTTCGCGGCGGCTCTCCCCGTGGCGGAGTGCGCGTATATCGAAAGCACGGGCGCGGCGGAAGGCAGCGTCACGGCGGTGCTCGTCTATGAGCAAAACGGCGAGATAAAGGGCACGGAAATCAACCTGCCGTTCTCCGTAACGCTCAACGGCGTGGCGGAAAAGGGGCAGAGCGTGCAGATTTCTGCGGCGGTCAGCGGCGTAAGCGTAAGACTTAAAGCCGAGGGCGAAGCGGAAGTGGAAGCGCAGCTCAAAATAAGCGCGACGGTGCGCGAAAAGCGGGCGTGCAGATATATCTGTTCTGTGGAAGAGGGGGAAAAGAAGGTAAAGGAAGAGTGCGCCCTCTCCGTATTTCTGCCCGAGGCGGGCGACGGCTTGTGGGAGATATCCAAAAAGCTGGATAAAAACCCCGCGGACGTCCTCGCTTGCAACCCCGAGCTGACCTTCCCCCTCAACGGCAAGGAGAGAATTTTGGTCTACCGCGGCAGAAGCGGGAATTGATATGCGTTTAACGGGGTGACGTCTACTTGATTTTTCAATAAACACAGCGTTTATATTTGCGCGGGCGCGCCGTAGGGCATGCGCCCGCCATATTTTATTTTCCTTTTATTTCGCACCGCTGAATTTTTGCAACCCGCCCCGTATTCCCCGTGCGCCTTTCGTCTCCAACCCGCGCGCCTCTTCGTCTCCAACCCGCCTGCCCTTCGCCGCACGCCCCATTTCCCCGCCAAACCGCAAATAGGCAGGCAAAATTGCAGGCAGTTGTCAATTTCTTATTTTCAGGTATTGAAAACGTGCGATTTATGTGTTATAATTTTTCTATGGACTATGCAAAGGTCAAATCGTACGCGAAAATCAACCTCGGTCTGAGCATAACGGGCAGAGATAACGGCTATCACAGTCTGGAAAGCGTAGTGGTCACGGTGGACTTGTGCGACGTCATTTCAATCGTAAAGCGCAAGAAGGACAAGCTCGTCGGCGTGACTATGAGCGGCTTGGGCAGCGAGCAAATCCCCTTTGAAAGCAACAACGCGGTCAAGGCGGCTCGGGCGTTCATTGAAAGATACGATACTTGCGGGGTGGATATCTCCATACGCAAAAACATACCCATGGGCGCGGGGCTCGGCGGCTCTTCCGCCGATATTTCGGGCGTTCTGCGCGCGATGAGCAGGCTTTTCGGCACGCCCGATTGGGAGCTGAAAGCGCTCGCGGACGGGCTGGGGAGCGACTGCGGCTATATGCTGTACGGCGGCTATGCGCAGATTGGCGGCAGGGGAGAAAAGGTGAGCTTTATAGATAGTTCCTTTCCCCTTGATATAGGCATACTCCTGCCGAAAACGCCCGTCTCCACGGCGGAATGTTACAAAAAATACGACGAAATGAACGTGCGGGAGAGGGGAGACTTCATGCAAAATATCCGCGCCGCGATTTTTTCGTCAGATAAACGCGCCCTCGGGCAAGCGCTGTGCAATTCGCTCTACGCGCCCGCATGCGCGCTCAACCCCGACGTGGAAAAAGCCTGTCGGGAGCTTGCCGCTTTCGACCCTTTCGGGGTGGGAATGACGGGCTCGGGCAGCGCGGTGTTCGCGATTTTTGAAAACGACAGTTTTCTGCGGTATGCAAAGAGCAGGTATTCAGGCTCGTGCGAGTTCATAATGACAAAGACTAAACTACCCGCAAGGGAGGATAAAAATGGCGGAAGAAAGACTTATTGACGAAGATAAAGACAAAAATTACCGCTTGAACGACGGTAAAGACGGCGAAACTTCAAGCGGCGACGGCGGCGACAACAACGAGCCCGCGGAGGACATAGCGTTCGTCGCGGACGAAGAGCAGGACGAAGAAGCCGCCCTTTTGACCCCCGAACAGTACGCTATAAAGCGCGAGAGGGAGCAAAAGGAGAGGGAAGAACGGTGCGCCCGTGCGCGTGCCCTCGTCCAAGACGCTGTAAACGACTGCAAAGAGGAAAAATTCGCCACGGCTCTGGAATTTCTCGAAGAGGCGGAAGAGCTCGACGAAAGCTGCGGCGAAATTTATTCGTCGCGGGTGCGCGCCTACACGCGCAATTTCACCGACTATTCGTCTGTCGCCAAGGCGGCTGAGAGCGCGGAGGGGATAAAGCAATATTGCTCGCCGCAGGAAAAGCGGGAAATTGCGGACAAGACGGGCGACGAGATTGAAAAGAACGTCGCGGCTCTGCGCAAAGAAGTCGCCTCTCTCAACAAGGAAAACGAGGAGAAAAAGGCGGAGCGCGCCGTAAAATTCAAGCGCGACATGACGATTTCTGCTGTGGTTTTCGGCGGGGAATTCCTGATTTTGATAGCGTTTTTCGTGCTCAGCCTGTATTTTGCAGACATAATGTACACCGTCCCGACGGGTCTGTACATCGTCTTGACGTGCGTTTTCGGCGCGTTGGCGTTCGTCGCGCTCATTTTCAGCGTTTTCGGCGCGCGCTCGCTCGTAATCGCCTGCCGCAGGGTGAAGATGAACAACCGCAACACGTCTACGAGCCTCGGCAGGGAATTGCTTGAAAAACAGGCTAAGCTCAAAGCGTTTTTGAGCCTGCGCGACGCGATAAAGACGAAATAAAGCGCAAAAACTATTATAAAGGACATCACACAGCCCTTGCGGGCAATAAATAATAAGACATCGCACAGCCCGAACGCATAAGACATACGGGCTGTAAATTTAAGAAAAAATGATTTACCTCGACCATGCCGCGACGACGCCCCTTTCCGAGGGCGCGTTAAGGGCGATGACGCCATACTTCACCGAAAATTTCGGCAATCCCAACAGCCAGCACACGTTCGGGCAAAGAGCCGCGAACGCGGTTATCGCCGCCCGCGACGACATGGCGGCAGTGTTGGGCGTGCCCTCTGCGGACATTTATTTCACTTCCGGCGGAACGGAAGCGGGCAACACGGCGTTAAAGGGCGTGTGCCTTGCAAATTCGGGTCGCGGCAGGCATGCGGTCGTCTCCGCGATAGAGCACCACGCGCTTATCGAAAGCGCGCGCGACATGCGGGCGCAGGGGTGGGAGGTTGACTTCGTCCCGCCCGACGAAAAGGGCGTAATTCAGCCGCAAGAGATAGCCGCCGCACTCCGCTCGGACACGGTTTTCGCCGCGGTGATGTCCGCCAATAACGAGGTGGGCGTCATTCAACCAATAGAGAAAATTTATGAAGAGTGCCGCCGCACGGGCGTGTTTTTTTACTGCGACTGCGTTCAGACGGCGGGCGTTTTGCCCTTTTCGCGCTTTCCCGCGGACGGAATCGGCTTTTCCGCGCACAAATTTTACGGTCCGAAGGGCTTCGGCGGACTGTATATGCGGGGCGGTTCGCGCTTTTCCCGCTTGATTTCAGGCGGCATGCAGGAAAGGGGCAGGCGGGGCGGCACAACCTATGTCGCGGGCGCGGTCGGCTGCGCGTACGCCTTGAAGGAAGCCGAGGAAAACAGGGAGAAAAACAACGCCAAGGTGACTGCCCTGCGCGATGAGTTCATAAACCTCGTCGAGGACGGGATAGAGGGCGC
>CANREX010000104.1 GCA_947629735.1 uncultured Clostridia bacterium | reverse complement strand
GCGAAAAGCTCGTCCTCGTTCCCCGCATATATACCAACAAGCCGCGCACGAAGGGCGTCGGCTACAAGGGCATGTTTTCGCAGCCCGACCCTTCCAAGCAGGAGGACATCTTAAAGGGCATAAAGACCATACGCGATTTGAATATCAAGGCGATAGAGCTTTCGGGGCTTTCCGCGGCGGACGAAATGCTTTATCCCGCCAACTACGGCTATGTGGACGACTTGCTCTCATACGTCGCGGTGGGCGCGCGCAGCTCGGAAAATCAGCTTCACAGGCTTACGGCGAGCGGCATGGACGTCGCCGTGGGCATAAAAAACCCCATGAGCGGCTCTATCCTCGTGCTTATGAACTCTATTTACGCCGCGCAGTGCGGACAGACGTTCAAGCTCAACGGCTGGCAGGTCAAGACGAGCGGCAACCCCCTCGCGCACGCCATATTGCGCGGGGCGGTGGACGGAAGCGGGAGGGATATCCCCAATTTCCACTACGAGACGGTAATGCAGGTTATAGACGGCTATTCCAAGTCGGACTTGCGCAACCCCGCGATAATAATAGACGCAAACCACTCCAACAGCGGCAAGCAGTGCCGCCACCAGATAAGAATATGCGAAGAGGTCATGAATAACCGCCTTTACGATAAGGACTTCAAAAAGTACGTCAAGGGCTTCATGATAGAGAGCTTTATCGAAGAGGGCAACCAGAAAGAGGACATAATCTACGGCAAATCCATAACCGACCCTTGTCTCGGCTGGGATGATACCGCAAGACTTCTCCGCGACATTGCGAATAAAGTCTGAGCGAAATCGGAGTTGAAAAGATGATAGGTTATCTCGGACCGGAGGGCACATACAGCGAAATAGCGGCGACGCGCCTCGACGGAAAAGCCGAAAAGCGGGCTTATCCGTCGTTTCCGTTGCTCATAAACGCGCTGAAAGAGGGCGAAATAGACAGCGCGGCTATCCCCGTGGAAAACTCACTCAACGGGGCGGTAGCGCAAAACCTCGACTTATTGCAGGAAATGCCGGGTTTTTACGCCGTCGGCGAGTGCGCGGTAAAGATAGATCACCGCCTCGTCATGCGCGAGGGGGCAGACCCGCGCGGCATAAAGCGGATATATTCGCACGCTCAGGCTCTCGGACAGTGCGCGCGGTATCTGGGCAAGCATTTCCCCGCCGCCGCGCTCATGCAGTCACAGTCCACCTCGGGCTGTTTCGAGCAGATAAAGAGCGACGAGGACGCAGGCATAGTGGGCTCGCAGTGCAGGCGGGAGGGCTTCACGCTCTCAGAAGAGTGCATCTCGGACGAAAGCAACAACTACACGATATTTCTCCTGATAAAGCGGGGCGCGCCCGAAAAGGACGTTCCGACGGACAGGATATTTTTCTCCATAACTTGTCGGCACGAGGTAGGCGCGCTCGTCAGAATGTTGTCTATACTTTCGGAAAACGGCTTGAACATGACAAAAATCGAGAGCCGCCCTATAAAAGATAGGGTATGGGAATTCAGATTTTTCATAGAGATAGAGGGCGACTACTCCTCGCCCGCGGTGCGTTCCGCGCTCGATAAGGTGAGCGGACGGGCCTCTTCTTTCAAACTGCTCGGCTGTTATAAGTCGGAACCGACGATATAAAAGGGGAAATTAACGCAATTTGACATCGACGCGAGCGCGTTTATATCCCAAAAGCATAAAAAGCGTTGGAAACGACCAAGCGGGTTTATATCCCCAGAAGCGAAAAAAGGCATAAAATCGCAAAGCAGACGATTCCCTGAACGAATTTGAACAGCGCGAAAAAGCCCGTTTTTACGCCGCATTTGTTGAGATATCCCGCCTGTTGCGCTATTATCGAAGCCCCGCCGAATGTTATCAAAAACCCCGCGAGCGGCAGGGCGAAAAACCCGCCCGCACCCGCAAGCGCAAAGCAACCGCCCGTCGCCTCGCACAGCCCGCCCGCCAACGCCGCCGCGGTCTGTTCCCCGAATATCGGCGAAAGCGCATATGTCACGGGCGAAAGAATTTTGAAATCGCAAAGCACCCGCGAAAGCGTGTAAAAAAACGCTATATAGCCGCCCGCAAGGCACACCGCGGTCACCGCGCCGTAAAAACTATCATAGAGTGCGTCGTTATTCCTTTTAACGAGGGGCGCGCGGATATCGCCCACGCCTTTTTCCTTGTGAAAAATGCAGTAGATAAGCGAGGTGGAAATCACCGAAAACAGACACGCGAACAACAGTTTCGCGCCCGCATATCCCCCGCCGAACGCCTTGTAACCCACCGTTCCCGTGATGAAAAGCGGACCTGCGGTTGAGCACAGCGGGGCGAGTTTTTTGCAGTCGGAATCGTTAAGCGCGCCGCTCGCGCGGAAGTCGCTCAACATTCTGCTTCCCGCGGGATAACCGCTGCACGCGCTCATTATAAACAGCGGCATGCCGGCGGCGGGCAGACCGATTTTTCCGCACATTCGCGAAAAAGGTCGGGCAGCCGCCTGAGCCATTCCCGTGCCTATAAATATCCCGCTTATCACCATGAACGGGAAGAGGGAGGGCAGCACGCTCTCCGCCCAGAGGGAAAAGCCCTTGAAACATTCGCCCACATATCTTTGCGGGAGGGCGATTATCGCCGCCGCGGTCGTCAAAAGCAGGGCGGCGGTCAAAATTTTTGTGAGAATTTTTTTTATTTTCATCGGTACATACTTATTTTCGAGAGGTTTGATTTATGAGTAAAAAATTGGGGCTTGCGCTCGGCGCGGGCGGGTCGCGCGGGGTCGCGCATATAGGCGTCTTGCGCGCGTTGGAAGAGGAGGGCATAAAGCCTTCCTATATTTCGGGCTGTTCCATGGGCTCGGTCGTCGGCGCGTGCTATTCGCGCGGAATGACCTGCGACGAAATGCTCGAAGCCGTGTTGAAGTTAAAGGCGGTAAAGCTCATAGACCCGACGGCAATTCCCGCAAAGCAGCTGGGGCTTTTAAAGGGAATGAAGATGCACAACCTGTTGCTCGACAACATAGGCGACGTGCAGTTTTCCGACCTTCAAATACCCTTTTGCTGCGTGGCGAGCGACATGCTCTCGGGCAGGCTCGTCACGTTTGACAGCGGTAAGGTCATAGACGCGGTGCGCGCGTCGTCGTCCATGCCCGCTATATTCCGCCCCGTGCGCCTCGATGGCAAACTTTTGATTGACGGCGGAGTGCTTTGCCGCGTGCCCACACAGCAGGCGTGGGATATGGGCGCGGACGCCGTTCTGGCGGTGGATGTCCTCGGCAACACGGGCGAAAGCGTGGGCGGCATAAAAAACATACTTTCCATGGTTTTCCGCGTATACGATATGATGGACTACAACGCGACCGAACTGAAAAAACAGCTCATCGCGAAAAAGGGCGAACTTTGGATAACCCCCGAAATCAAGGGCATGAGCCAATACGCCGTAAAGGACATGGACAAGGCGTACGAGCAGGGATATGCCGCGGCGAAAGCGCAAATGAAAGAGATAAAAAAGCTGTTGAAATAACCTTACAACGGCGGGCTTAAATTATTTTTCGGACAAGTGGAAATAACCATTTAAAACACGCCGAAACAACTTTTTAAGCAAGTGGAAATAACCCTTTTTACGTTCAAAAGATATGGATCTGTTTGATTTTTCTTCCGATAAGGAGAGCGCGAAACCCCTCGCCGAGAGGATGCGCGCGGACAATCTGGACGATTTCATCGGTCAGAAGCACATAGTGGCGGAAGGCTCGCTTTTGCGCCGCGCAATATCGCTCGACAGGCTGGGCAGCTGCATATTTTACGGTCCGCCGGGCACGGGCAAGACGACGCTCGCAAACGTCATAGCCAACACCACGCACGGGGAATTTATCAAGCTGAACGCCGTGCAATCGGGCGTTGCCGACGTGAAAGAGGCGGTTAAAAGGGCGGAAGACAACCTCAAAATGTTCGGCAAACGCACCTATCTGCTTCTCGACGAGTGTCACCGCTTCAACAAAACGCAGTCCGATTCCCTCCTGCCCGCGATAGAGCAGGGCACGATAATCTTCATAGGTTCGACGACGGAAAACCCATACGCTTCCATGACCCCCGCGATAGTCTCGCGTTGCAGGGTTTTCAAATTTCTTCCCCTTTCGGAAGAGGACGTCAAGGGCGCGCTGTACAAGGCGCTAAGCAACGAAAAGCGGGGTCTGGGCGTATACAAAGCGGAAGTGGAGGAAGAAGCCGTCGCGCATATTGCGCGCATGGCGGGCGGCGATTTAAGGACGGCGTATAACGCCTTGGAGCTTGCGGTGTTGACAACTCCCGTCTCCGCCGACGGCGTGCTCAGGGTGCGCCTTTCGGACGCGGAACAGTCCATTCAGCGCAAGGCGCTTTCATACAACGAGGACGATTTTTACGACTATCTTTCGGCGTTCTGCAAATCCCTCCGCGGCAGCGATTCCAACGCCGCGCTGTACTACGCAATGCGCCTTATAGAGGGCGGCTGCGACCCTCTTATCGTTGCCCGCCGTCTCGTCGTGCACTCCGCGGAGGACGTCGGAATGGCAGACCCGCGCGCGCTGCAAATCGCGACTTCCGCTATGTACGCGTTTGAAAAGATAGGCTATCCCGAGGGGCTCATTCCCCTTTCCGAGGCGATAATTTACGTCTGCGAAGCCCCCAAGAGCAACTCCGCGATAAGCGCGATGGAAGAGGCTAAGCGCGACGCCGTCACTGTACGCGACGATATGGGCGTGCCCGCGTATTTAAGGGATAATTCCTACGGAGACAGTAAGGATAAGCAAAATTCCCGCCTGTACAAATACCCGCACGACTTCCCGCAGGGCTTTGTGGAACAGCAGTATCTTCCCGACGCGTTAAAGGATAAGATATATTATATTCCCAAGGGGATAGGCTACGAAAAGACGGTCGAAGAGATAAGAAAGTTAAAGGGCAAAAAGAAATAAAACAAGCCCGAAAAGGGCATATTCCATAGGGAATCAAAAAAAACAAAATTTTTTATCGGAATACACCTTTGGGCGAGTCAAAAAAAGCAGGGATACTCCCCGCTTTTTGTTATAGGCACGCTTCTAATTTTGAATTTTGCAGTTGTTTGCGGTGTAGTGTAGGAAGAAGAAACATAATGCGGAATAATCTTCCTTACAGTCTAATCTTAATTTATTTGCCGCAAATTTTATTTATGTATTCTTGCATTTCCTGCGGCGTT
>CANREX010000103.1 GCA_947629735.1 uncultured Clostridia bacterium | reverse complement strand
GTTTTTATCGCACCCGAGGGATATAAGCCCGAATTTCTTGGCGGTAAAATCAATCATCTACGTCACCGAAAATTCTGATAAATTCTTCGCGGGAAAGCAGAACTTTTCTGGGCTTCGAGCCCTCCGATTGGGTGATATAGTTCATGTTTTCCATCCAGTCGATTATCTTGCAAGCCTTCATATACCCTATCGGGAATCTGCGCTGAATCATGGAGACGGAAGCCTGGTTGCTCGTCACGCAGAACTTCAAAGCCTTGATAAACGTATCGTCTATCTTTGTCTCCGCGCCGGCTGCGCCGCCGTCGTCCGAAGCCGTCTCCTCGGGCTCTTCTACGGTATTTATGAAGTCGGACACGGTCTGGTCGAAGAACGTTTCGTTGTTCTCCTTGACGAAATCCGTGACTTTCTGGACTTCATGCGTGTCGATAAAGCAGCCCTGAACGCGGGCGAGCTCGGGGTTTTCCGCAGAACGGTAATAAAGGTCGCCCTTGCCGAGCAGCTTTTCCGCGCCGCCGATATCGAAAATACAGCGGGCGTCGTCGAACGAATTGACCTTAAAGCCTATGCGGGTGGGCAAATTTGACTTGATAAGACCCGTGATGCAGTCTACGGAAGGTCTCTGCGTGGCGAGAATAAGGTGAATTCCGCACGCGCGCGCCTTTTGCACGAGCCTTATAATGCGGCTTTCGATTTCCTTTTTCGCCTGCAACATCAAATCGCCGAATTCGTCGAGAATTATGACTATCTTGGGCAGTTTTTCCTCGCCTTCGGGCAAATGCGCGTTGTATTCCGTGAGGTTTTTGGTAGCTACGCCCTTTTCGGTCATCTCCTTGAATTTGGCGTACCTGTCCTCCATCTCCTTGATCGCCCAATTCAAAGCCTTTATGGCTTTATCCACGTCGTAGATAATTTCGTTTATCATAAGGTGCGGCAGTTTGTCGTAGGAGATGAATTCCACCTGCTTGGGGTCAACGAGGATAAACCGCAACTCTTCCGGTCCGTATTTGTACAGAAGGCTGACAATAAGCGCGCTTAAACAGATACTCTTACCGCTGCCCGTCGTGCCCGCTACAAGAAGGTGAGGCATCTTGGTTATGTCGGGGCAGACCACTTGCCCTTCCACGTTCTTGCCGAGCGCAAAGGTAAGCGTGTTGGGTTTGCAGTTTATAAATTGACTGCTCGCAAGCATGCTCTTCAAGCCTACGACCGCCCTCTTTGAGTTGGGGACTTCTATCGAGATCGCGCCCTTGGAATAGTTGAGGTATGCGTTCACGTTCTCCTTCATGAGCGCCATTGCCACGGCTTCCCTGTACTTCAAGGCGTTTTTGATATTCGTCTTATCTTCAATTATCACGTCGTAACGCGTTATCGCAGGACCTACCACTACGTTTGATACCTGGCTCGCGATGTGGAAACTTGCAAGCGTTTCGCAAATTACGCGCTTGCTCTCCTCTATTTCCGCGGTGTTGACGTTGTTGTTTTCGGGATAATCGTCCAGAAGGTCGAGCGTGGGACGAATGTATTTCTTCCAGACGTGCTTGGGCTTTTCGGGCGCGGGGGCGGGTGCGGGAGTTTGCTCTTTTTTCTCCTGCGCAAACGCCGCGGGCGCTTGTCCGCGAATGGGCGAAACGGGCGGAATTATCTCCCCGCGCTGTTCGCCGCGAACGGGCGTAGATTCACTTTCGGAAGACGTCTCAAAACCTCGCGCGCTGTCCCGACGTTCGGGAACGCCGCTTTCGCCGAAACTTTCGCCGCGCCTGCCGACCTGCGAGCCGCCCGCAAGCGAGCCTGTCTCGCCGAACAGATTATCGTCGTCATCGTCGTCGTCAAATATATTTTCGCGGCTTCGGCTTCTTCTGGTCGAGTCAAAAGACTCCGAATTTTCTTCCGCGCCTCTTTCGGTCTGTTGCCTTTCGCCCTCGCCGAAAACGCCGAAAATGTTGTCGCCTCTTTCGGGAATCGAGTCTGAGTCGGTATCTCCATTCTCGCTTCTGTCGAACATTTCGCTTCTATCCGTCCTGTCCGACCTGTCGAACATTTCGCCTCTGTCCGCCCTGTCCGTTCTATCGAACATTTCGCCTCTGTCGGCGGGCGTGCGCATAGTATCGGCAAAGTTTTCTCTTTCGCCGAAGTCCGTCCTGCGCGGCGGAATTTCGGGCTGTTCGGCTGCGGGAGAAATCTCCTCGCTCTCCCCGTCGCTCTCTTGTCCGAACGCGCTGTCGGGTTGTTCACCTGAATATTCCGAGCGGTCGGAACTTACTGTATATCTTTCGTAGGGCTGCTCTTCCGCAAAGTCGTCGGAAAGGTTTTCCGCGGGTTTTTCGCCGTAAATATAGGACGGCGTAGGGCTCTGCTCCGCGCTGCTCTCCACTTCCCGCGAATAGTCGGATGTGTATGTCGCCTGCGGGGGCGGAGTTTCGTTTTCTTTGGGCTTGTCGCCGTTTGAAAAACTGCGCAGATAATCGTCGTCGTTGCGGACAGGGTGATTGAAATAGGAATTTTCGTTGAAAATCAGATTGCGCCTGTAACTTTCGGCGGCAAATTCGCCCGGCTCGAAGAGTATTTTTCTGCCTCTGTCAGCCTGCAATTCCTCCTCGCTCTTGCCCTCGGGCTCTTTGCGTTCGGGCGGAATTTCCCCTTTGACTTCTTTGACGTCCCCCTGCACGTCGTTTTTGACAATTTCGTAATTTTCGTTGAGAGCGTACATCTTGTCGGCGGACTTCTCCTCGTCCTCTTCGCGGACGACGTCGGGGGCGTCCTTAACGGTCGCACCCTTGGCGACCCTATCGGCGAGAACGCGCCTTCTTATCACCAAAAACGTGAGATAAGCGCACGCCGCGAGGATAAGCGAAAATATGACGTATGCGCCGATAAATGTCGTGCCCTTGGCTATCGGATAGACCAAAATGCCCGAAACCACGCCGCCGAACGTATATCCCGAATAACCCGCCTGAGCGTTGTTGTAGCAGTCGGCAAGATATTCGCCGAAGCCGTCGAGGGCGAAATCGCGCGTGGAAACGGCATGGAACAGCAAAAACGCGGACAGCACGACTGCGGCAATGACTGCGACTTCCACCGCCTTTAACTTGGGGAATTTTTCAAACGTGAGCCAGAACCCGAGGCAGCCCAGCGCGCCCAAAACGAGATACGACCCGTAGCCGAACGTTCCGTACATGAACGTACAGATCGCGCCGCCGAGACCCGCGAACACCGCCCTGTGCGTCAATAGCATGACCGCAACCACAAAACAGAACAGCATTATAGTCATGCCGAGCGTTTCGCGCGTCAATATGTATGATTGTTTTCCGTTGTTATTTCTTTTCTTCACGCCGCCATCTCCGAACGCGTATTTTAACTAACAAATATTATAACATTAAGCCCGTAAAAAAACAACAAAATGGGCGATAAAAATCAAAAAAGCACGCTCTTTTTTACAGAACGCGCTTTTGATTGTTTGCGGTAATTTTGACTTTGTCATAGTTTGGTTTTTCCCTCTTCCGCTTCGACGATGTTGTCGGTGTTCCACGAATACATGCTGCGTATTTCCTTACCGACCTCTTCGAGCTGGTGCGAAGCCTCCAACGCGCGCTTCGCGTTGAAGTGAGCCCTGCCGTTGTTGTTTTCGGCTATCCACTTGGAGGCGAATGTGCCGTCCTGAATTTCGGAAAGAATTTTCTTCATTTCCTTCTTCGTTTCGTCGGTTATTAGCCTCTTGCCCGTCTCGTAGTCGCCGAATTCCGCAGTATCGGAAATGGAATATCTCATCATCGAGAAGCCGCCCTTATAAATGAGGTCGACTATAAGTTTCATTTCATGAATACACTCGAAATACGCGTTCTTGGGGTCGTAACCCGCCTCGACAAGCGTTTCGAAGCCCGCTTTCATGAGCGCCGTCACGCCGCCGCAGAGCACGGCTTGTTCGCCGAAAAGGTCGGTTTCGGTCTCGCACTTGAACGTAGTTTCGAGCACGCCCGCACGAGCGCCGCCTATTCCCGCGGCATAAGCAAGCGCAACGTCCAACGCCTTGCCCGTAAAGTCCTGCTCCACCGCTACAAGACAGGGAACGCCCTTGCCTTCCTGATATTCCGAGCGAACCGTGTGCCCGGGACCTTTGGGGGCGATCATGAACACGTCCACGTTTGCGGGCGGAATAATCTGCTTGAAATGAATGTTGAATCCGTGCGCAAACGCAAGCGCCGCGCCCTCTTTAAGGTTGCGCTCAATGCTCTCCTTGTAGACTTTTGCCTGCCGTTCGTCGTTGATTAAAATCATTACGACGTCCGCGCGCTTGGCGGCTTCCGCAACGGTGTAGACTTCGAACCCCGCCGCCTTGGCTTTCGGCCAGCTCTTGCCGCCTTCATGCAGACCTATAATGACCTTAACGCCGCTGTCGCGCAAATTGAGCGCGTGCGCGTGACCCTGACTGCCGTAACCTATGACCGCCACGGTCTTATTTTTAAGAACCTTGATGTCGCAATCCGACTGATAATAAATTTTGGACATAAAAACCTCTCCCGTCATTTATGATTTTCAATCATTATATTCTCATAAACGCGATTAGTCAAGTATAATGACAAATTATTGAAAAATATCGGCAAAAATTTGCATATTCGACCTGATAGGTGTATAATAGATAAAAAATTTGTTTTCGGGCGCATATTTTATGAATACTTTTCTCAATTCGCTTACTGTTTTAAGGGACATCGACCACCCCGTTTTCTCCTCTTTCGGCGCGTACGCCTGCGGCTATGACGGCGCGGCGTTCAACGATTTGCTGTATAACTGCTACGTTTACGGCGCGGAAAGCGACTTCGCTTTATTTTTAAGCAGACTGATTTTGACGGACGAAAACGCGTTTGCCCGCTCCTGCGCGAAAGGCAAGGAGATTTCCCCCTCGCTCGCAAAGGCGTATATCGCCGACCTTTCCGCAATTTGCGCCGCGGTGAAAAAATGCGCGGAGGACGGAAGAATTTTCTGCGGAAAAACTTCCCGCTCCACCGCCCGTTCCGCAAACTCAGCCGCCGCGATTGAAGCAAAATTAGCCGAAATACTCTCGGGAGATGTCAAGATTTCCGCCGAAAACGGGGAAAAGCTCATCGCTTTATTGCGCGATTTTTACCTCAAAAACGGGTACGGGAAATTTATTTACAACAAGGCGTTCGGCTATTGCGGCGGGCTTGTTCCCATCAAACAAAACAACGCCACAACCCTCGCCATGCTTAAAGATTACGCGGACGAGAAACAGGCGATAACTCAAAACATATGCAATTTTCTCGACGGTCTGCCCTACTCCCACATGCTGCTT
>CANREX010000102.1 GCA_947629735.1 uncultured Clostridia bacterium | reverse complement strand
GCATTGCGCCGTAATGACGGGGCTTTCCGCGGGCACGATTTTTCCGCCCTTGACTTCTCCCCAGATTTTCAAAGGCTCTTTTTCGCTCTTTTCCTCTTCGCCGCCGATATAGGGAATCACGTTGTCGATTATCTGCGGCATAGTCTCAAACGTCTTGCCCGCGCCGGAAATCGCCTGATAGGTGGTGACCGCCGCGCACTTTATGCCGAATTTTCTTAGCGGGTGCAGTAAGGGCACGTAAGATTGAAGCGAACAGTTGCTCTTGACCGCTATAAACCCGCGCTTCGTGCAAAGGCGCGCTTTCTGCGCGTCAATAACTTGCAGGTGTTCCGCGTTGACCTCGGGTATAACCATGGGTACGTCCTCGGTGAACCTGTGCGCGGAGTTGTTGGAAACTATGGGACACTCCGCCTTGGCGTAGGCGTATTCCAGCTCTTTAATCTCCTGCTTGTTCATGTTCACCGCGCAGAAGCAAAAATCTACCGCCGCGGCAATCTTTTTGAGATCCGCGGAGGCGTCCATGACGACCATGTCGGCAAATTTTTGAGGCATGGGGGAGGTCATCAGCCAACCCTTAATCGCGTCCTTGTATTTTTTGCCCGCGCTGCGTCCGCTTGCCGCAAGGCAGACGACCTCGAACATGGGGTGATTTTCAAGCAGGCACAAAAAGCGCTGCCCGACCATACCCGTCGCGCCGATAACTCCGACTTTGTATTTTACGCCGTTATTCATAACTATTCTCCGAAAAAAGCCTTTTGTGATAAAATAAAGGCGACGCAAAACTTCTGCGCCGCCTTGAAAACCTTTTAAAGCTCCATGCAAACAGCGCCACGCCGTTTTAAACGGCGTCAGTCGCAAAGGTATTGACCCTTGCGCCCAGCTCCGTGCGGTGGCGTGCGCGCGGCGCTTCGGCGGCGATGCCCTTTTTCAGCGCGTTGATTTTTAAAGCCCGCCACAGGCTTTGTTTTACGCGCGGATACTGATGCTCTGCCGCTCCTCTGATTCGCACTACGATATTACCATAAACGCGGTGTAAAGTCAAAGAAAAATATATTCTTTTTTTGATTTCTGTTCTGTAAAATAATTGAAATAATCGCGTGATTGCTGTATAATATAGAAAAATGCGCCTTTCAAGCGCCGCAGCGCGCTTTTATATGGGCGGAAAGCAAACGTAAAAAATTTAAGGAAAGATAAATGGCACAGTCAAAATTAACGGCGCTCGAAGGCAATGAACTTGCGGACGACTACGTCCGCACCCAAGTACCGAAGGGCAGATGGAGCGATACGTGGGAAGTCTTCAAAGGCAACTTTGCAAAGATAGTCATAATCAACGTATTGACCCTTCTTTTTTTCGTGCCGGGGATAGCGATAGTATATTTCCGCTTTAACTATATAAACCAAATGGGGCTTTTGTACCCGTTCTCGTCCAACGCGCTCTTTTCGTATCCGTTCACACCGAGCACGCAGGGCGTCGCGGAGAGCATAACGCTTTCGGCGGACTTGCTGTTCTATTCGATGCTGCTCGTCGCCTCCTTGATAGCTTCCGTGGGGCTGGCGGGCGCGTCCTATTCAATGAAAAAGCTGATAAACACGCACGGGGAATTTACCGTTAAGGGTTACTTCCACGGGGTTAAAGTCTGCTATTTCAACGTGATTTTGCCCGTACTGCTGTTTATGATATTTCTGTTCGCCTCGTTCGTCATATCCGATTGGGCGGCGCAACAGATAGCCTACGGACATTCCGCGGCGGGGCCTATCACCGCAAAGGTGTTTATAATCATAGCGACGGTAGTTGTCGGCGTAATATGCAGCTGGATTCTCGCCGTCGGCGTGAGCTATAAAGTCAAATTGAGACATCTTATTAAGAATTCCCTCGTCCTCTGCGTGGGCACGATTATACAGACGCTGTTCATGTTGGGCTTCTCGCTCATACCCGTGTGGCTGCTGCTCATCGGCACGAAGGTCACGTTCTTTCTGATAATCGGGATAATCTTCATGCTGTTTATGGGGCTTTCGTTCATTCTTTTGTGTTGGTTCGCCTTCACTCAGTGGGTGTTCGATATGTTCATAACGCCCGCCGTAAAGACGGAGAAGGAAGCCCGCCGCGCCAAGATGACGCCCAAACAGCTCGAAGAGGAGAAAGAGGAAGAGGAGAGGGCTGTCGCGCGCGAATTGCTCGCCGCCGGCAGGAGCGAACTTATCGGCAAACCCCTCCGCCCGATAACCGACGAGGACAGGGTGGAAGAGATAGGCATCGCGTTCGACCGCTCGGATATTTCCCGCGTCGCCGCGGAGCGCGCGGGGCTTGAAGCGGGAGTCAAGGAATACTACGAACAGCACAAAAAGGACACGCGCTATGTCGAGTACGAGCGAATGTTTGCGGAACGCGAAAAGGCGTTGCAAGCGCCCAAGGGCAAGAAAGGCAAGGGCAAGAGGGTAAGCTCGGACAACCTTCTTCGATAACACACAAAGCACTGCGGCTATTTAACAATGGTCGCAGTATTCATATTCCTTACATTTTTAAAGAAAAAATTAAGCAAACTTAAAATAAATCGCCTATGAACAGGATAATTCGCTCGCTTATCTGCGGCGGGCAGGTCTCGCTGACGGTCATGGACACGACAAGGCTCGTCAACGACGCGATAGCAATTCACAATACCGACCGTTACGCTTCAAGTATACTCGGGGGACTTCTGACCTGCGGGGCGTATCTCGCGGCTTCTTTGAGCGGCTCGGCGGGCGTCTCTTTGACAATAAAGGCAAAGGACGGCGACGGCGCGGTGGCTGTCTCTTCCGACAGCGAACTTCACGTCCGCGGCTATGCGGACGGCGCGTGCACCCGCACTTTGGCGGGCGGAACGCTCACCGTGGTGAGGGAGCAGAGCGGCGCAATGCCCTTTGTCGGCACTTGCGAGATTGAAAGCGACGACATCTCCGACATTTTGGAGACCTATTTCGGGCAGAGCGAGCAGATTCCCACGGCGGCGGCAATAACCTGCGAGATAGGCGCGGACGGCAAATGTATGTGCGCGGGCGGCGCGGTTTTGCAGCTTCTTCCCGACGCCGACGAAGAGCAGATTGCGCGCGCGGGCGAGGCGTTCGAAAAATTCAAGGCGAGCGAGGGCGCGCTCTACGAGCTCGGCGCGGAGGGTGTGTATCGGAAATTCTTTTCCGGGCTTTACGAGGGTGGCAAGTACGAACTTAACCCCGTCTACAAGTGCAATTGCTCGGAAGAAAAGCTGATAAATATCCTGCGCGCGGTGGGCAAAAAAGAGGTGCTGGACATCATAAAGGAGCAGGGCGTAGTCAGCGTTCACTGCCATTACTGCAACAAGGACTACTTCTTCGACGAAAGCCGCATAGCCGAAATTTTCGGCGAATAAACGGGCGTAAAGGGCGTTAATGGCGCTTAAAACGCAAAAATAGCGCCTTTTATTGCGCAAAATTATGTTGACGTCCAACTTAACGCAAAAACCCGCTTAAAAGCAAGCGGAAAATTTCACAATATATCAAACGATGGGAAAAACCGAAAGTATCGATCTGAGCGCGGACAGGCTTATCGCGATAGCCGCCGACGCCGTCGAAGAGCACAACTATATAACGGCGCTTAAAATGCTGAACAAGAACGCGGTCCTCAACGGCAACGACGAGGATTCTTTTATGCTGTACGCGGAAGCGTTCGACGACATGTCGCTGTACGAAAAGTGCGTGAACGGTTGGTTCAAATATATAGATTACGCGGGCGAGGGTGCGGACCTCGCGGAGGCGTACGAAGGGCTCGCCATCAGCTTCATGAACATGGGGCAGGAGAGCTTTTCGGCATACTATTACAACAAACTGCTTATAGAGACGGACGTGGAGCTCACGCAGGAAAACAGGCAGGAGATAATAAATTCCTTTCTATCGGGCGAAAAACACAGCCTGCGCTTTGTCTGGCCGCCCAAACTTGCGGACTATTCCGAGGAATTGGAAAGCGGCATAAGCTACATGCGGGGCGGCGACTACGATAGGGCGGTGGAAGAGTTTTCCAAAGTGGAAGAGGGAAATTCAAAGTACCTCGCCGCGCGCAACTATATCGCCATGTGCGAGATAATAACGGACAACTTGGAGCAAGCCGAGCAGGAGTGCAACGCGATTTTGAGCCGTGACGGGCGCGACGTTCAGGCGCTTACGACCTTGGCGGCGGTCAAATCCCAACAAAAAAATACGGAAGAGGCGCAACAGCTCGCCACCCGCTTGCTATCCATCGGGGCGACTTCGCCCGACGATATATACAAGATAGCCACCGTGTGCTGCGAAAACGGCATGCACGAACAGGCGCTCGGGCTGTTCAGACAGCTCGAAGAGCATCTTCCCTACGATTTTTCGATACTCTATTTCAGGGCGATAGCGGCGTACAACTGCGGCAAAATACAGGAAAGCCTCGACACGTTCGACGAGCTGCTCACAATATACCCAAACGCGGTCACGGCGGAGTATTGGAGAATGAAAGCGGCGGCAAACAGCAAGAAAAAGCCCGAAAAGCGCAAGCCGTTCGAGTATTTTTACCGCCTGCCCAAGGACGTCAGTCGTTCCAATCTGGAATTTTTGTCCGCATTCGCGCGGCTCACGGACAAAATGTGCAGGGAAATCTACGACGACGCCGACGTAGACAGCTGTATTCATTGGTGCTTCGACGAGGGCGACAGCAACAACTCTTACGAGTTGAAATTGCTCGGCGCGACGTGCGCCGTCAAGGCTAATTTGACGGATTCCGTGCGCGATATACTCCTCGACGCCTTCCTGCCCGACGGCATAAAGATGGAGACCCTCAGCGAGCTTGTGCAGCGCGACGAGGGCGGCGAGTACGGCATAGTGGTGTGCAATCTGTTCAGGCGGGTGACCCTCATTCCACTGAAAACGGGCAAAAACAAGCGCAAGATATTCCTGCGCGCGTACGCCCTCGCGTTTTCCCGCTTTGCGATGCTGTCCGAAAGCTATTCGGAAAAGCTCAATTACGCGGCGGAAGCGCTCTATGAAAAGCTGGAAAGGGAGGAAAGGCTGGAAACTCTTCACAGCGTGCCCGCCCTCGCGGCGGCAATCGTTCGCTTTGCGGACATCAACGAGAGCGGACTCACAGACGAAAACATGCTTTCCTTTTTCGGCGCAGACGCCAAAAAAGTGCAGGCGATTTTAGGTGAATGACATGAAACTTTACGATTTCGACGGAATGTTCGACGAAAAACTTTCCGAATACATGAAGAAAAACGGCGATAAATACAAGGAAAAGGAGTGGGAGGACATAATCCCCGCCATGTACGCCCGTTTCGGCGACACGGTGATAAAATCGATAGGCAAATCGCCCAACGAGTATTTCGCCGCGATGAGCGACGAGGAGCTCATATCCTGCCTTAAAGCCTACTTAAAGCAGGGAATAGGCATAAGCGAATACCTCTGCAACGCGATAGAAAGCCGCAAAAATCCTTCCCTTTTAATTCCCCTCTT
>CANREX010000101.1 GCA_947629735.1 uncultured Clostridia bacterium | reverse complement strand
GCTCGTCGATAATGCCGCAGAAGAAAAACTCCGATATGGCGGAGCTTATTCGAGGAAAGACGGGCAGAGTATACGGACATCTGATGGCTCTACTCACCACGATAAAGGCAATTCCCCTCGCCTACGACAAGGACTTGCAGGAGGACAAAGAGGGCTTCTTCGACGCGGAAAAACAGGTCATAAACTGTGTGGATATCATGGCGGATAATACTCGGCGCGATAAAGCTGAACGGCAGGAGAATGGAGAAAGCCGCGGAGAGCGAATTCTGCTGCGCGACGGACGTTGCGGACTACCTCGCAAAAAAGGGCGTGCCCTTCCGCACCGCGCACGCCATAACGGGAAAGATAGTCAGGTGGTGCATAGAAAAGGGCACGACTTTGCAGAAAATGTCATATGAAGATTACCTCGCTTTCTCGCCCGAATTCGGCAGCGACATCGTGCAGACGGTGAAAGGCAAAGCATGCGCGCAGGCGAGGACGAGCTACGGCGGCGGAGCGCCCGCGCGCGTCAGGGAAAACATTAAGTCCATAAAAAAGCGGCTTAAACAATATATTTAAAAAACATTTAAAATGTGAACAGCCGCCGCGCTTGCAAAACGTAAAGCGCGGCGGCTGTTTTTGCCTGAATTTATTTATAGACCCCGTAATATGCGCCGATCAACGCAATTTATAGCTCTCCGCGAGGCGGGCGAACGCGGGCATGCTGCGCTCTATCGTCTGCGTGGAAACGCAGTATGAAATGCGGGCGTATCTCTCTACCCCGAACGAATCGGACGGCACTATCAAAATCTCCTGTTCCCTCGCCCTGAGCGCAAATTTTTCAGCAGACGGCTCGGGAGATTTCACGAACAGATAGAACGCGCCCTCGGGCTTTATCACCTCGAAGCCGAGATTTTTCAAGCCCTCGTACAGCATGTCGCGGTTGCGTTCATAGACGGAGAAGTCCGCCGTCATATCCCCCACCCTTGCCACGAGCTTTTGGAAGAGCGACGGCGCGCAGACGTACCCCAACGCCCTGCCCGCGCCGCACACGGCGGCATAGACCTTTTCGCGATTTTCCATGGCGGGGTTCACGGCGATATAGCCTATCCTCTCGCCGGGGAGAGAAAGGCTCTTGGAATAGGAATAACACATCAGCGTGCGGGCGTAAAAGCTCATCGCCGAGGGACTTTCCCCCGCATAAGTGAGTTCGCGGTAGGGCTCGTCGGAAATCAGGTAGATTTCCCCGCCGCTTGCCGCGCAGTATTCGTTTAAAGTATTGGCGATTTCACGCAGAACGCCCTCGCCGTAGACCACGCCGCTCGGGTTGTTGGGGGAGTTGATTATGACGGCTTTCGTCCGCCCGTTAAGCGCGCCCTTCAACGCGGAGACGTTGGGTTTGAAGTCCTCCCCGCAGGGCAGCGCGACCAGCTTCCCGCCCGCGTTCTCCGCAAACACCCTGTACTCGGGGAAGAACGGCGCGAATGTTATCACCTCGTCGCCGTTATTTATCAGCGCGTTCAGCGAAATGCAGACAGACGCCGCCGCGCCGCACGTCATATACAGGCAGTCCGCGTCGAGCGAGAGCGAATACCTCGCGTTGAGCCCCTTGGCTATGCTGTCGCGCACGCCGTAATCGCCCTGCGCCGACGTGTAGCCGTGCAATGCGACGGGGTCGGAATTTTCTATAATGTCGATAAGCGCCCGCTTCACCTCTTCGGGAGCGGGAACGGACGGATTGCCGAGGGAGAAATCATACACGTTTTCCTCCCCTATTTCCGCCTTGCGCTTTTTGCCGTACTCGAACAGTTCTCTTATCGCAGAGCGCACCTGCCCGAGGCGGACATTCCTTTCGTTTAGCATAATTTTCACCGCCGAAAACTTGATTACAGCGCAATTATACCACACGTCGGCGCAATTTACAACACTATCGCGCAAAAACTTGCACGGCGCAAAACCTGAGCCTTGGCAACGGGCGCAAAAACTTGTATCTCTCCGTTGCGCAAAAAATATATTTGCGAAAACTCGGGAAATTTCCACCCGCCACCGCTCAGCGCAACTCCTGTTCGAGGCTTTTAAATTGCTTTGTGTCGAAAAACTCCGCTATCGAGATATTCATTCCGTCGCACAGCATCTTTATCGTCACTATGCCCGGGTTTCTGCTCTTTCCGTATAATATATTCTTTATCGTGGACGCCGAAACGCACGAATCCGCGGCGAGCTTGTGTATTGATAGTCTCTTGTCGTTCAGCAGCGAGAGCAGGCGCTCCTTAACTGCGCTGTATGTGTCCATTCTCTTTTCCTCCCACTATCAATTTAACATTCATATTGTTGACAAGACGGGCTATATATGATACAATTTGGTCTATAAATAAACCAAGGAAGGAACAAAAGGAAAGTTATGGTCAATAATGACGGTCTGAAAGGCGATCCCGACGACGACGGATTTTTCATGGACGATCAAGAGGGCGCGGACGGCGGTAAAACCGACGGCGACGTCACGGACGGAACAAATGCGATAGCTGTCGGCGGCGGACAACAATTTTACGGCGGGAAGAAGAAAAAGAAAGCGTATCTGCCCGCCACCGAGGGCGTAAAAAACGCGTATTATTCCGCGGCGGGCAGCAACCGCATGCTCGTGGCGTGCATAGCGGTGACGGCGGACTTCGTCATATCCGCGATTTATTACATGCTTATCGGCATACTCAGCACGATATTTTTGCTTATGCTCACGATAGGCTTCTGGATTACGTATGCAAACGCGAAAAACAGGAAGTTGAAATCGTTCGGAATAAGGCTGCTGCGGTTCGGATACGTGGAAATATTCGGGTTTGCGATAGGCTTCACCTATATGGGCGGTGTTATACTATGGGCGATGACTGCCAACATAGCGTTAGTGGTCATGGAAACCGCATGGCTTTTTATTATATGTATAAGCTACTCCCGCGTGATAAAAATGCTCAACATGGGCAAGTATATTAACGCGAACAAGGCTGTGGCGGAAACTCACGGCTCGGCGGCGATACTGCTGATAATAGGCGCGGCGGCGACTTTTGCGATACGTATAATGCGCTTCCTCTACCAAAACACTTTGGAATCGATAAACACGGGCAACGACAAGACGTTGAAAACGACGTTGCGGTTGGTTATCCAATTCATATTCGGAAGCGACAACATCATGGGCATAGTTGCGGCGGCGTTCAGCCTGTGCGCCTCAATCTGCGCAGCGACCGTGTTGATGGCATTCAATAAAAATTTAAAGGAAGAATTCGGCTCTGCCTCGGAATGATTTATAAAATTGCAAAATTATGAATAAAAATGCGTTTCCGTTTTCGTGCGGAAACGCATTTTTCAGCCCGTGAGTTTTTTGCGGAAATTTTCCATTATCCTGTTTTCTATCCGCGAGACCTGCACTTGCGAAACGCCCATCATCGTGGCGACTTCCGCCTGCGTCATGTCGCGGAAATAGCGCAGCATTATCACCTTTTTATCCCTCTCGCAAAGCGTGGCTATGGCGGAGCGCAATTCCAGCACGTCGAGCATTTCCTCCTGCTTGTCCTCGACGGGCAGTCTGTCGAGGAGAAATTGCGACTTCTCGTCCTTGTAATCGCTCTGCGCGTAAATGGAGAGCGGCATGTGCGAAGAGCCCATTGTGAACACCACCTCGCTCTGCGGCATTTTGAAGTGTTCGGCTATGAGTTTTATCCCCGGCTGTTCGCCGTTCACCGCGGCATATTCCTCGATGAACGCGTTTATCTCCTTTGCCGCAGCCTTTATCGCGCGCGAAACTTTTATGCTGCCGTCGTCGCGCATGAACCGCTTGATCTCGCCCGAAATCATAGGCACGGCGTACGTGGAAAAGCGTACGTCGAAACTTTCGTCGAAGCCGTTTATCGCCTTCAAAAGCCCCATGCCTGCAAGTTGATATAAATCGTCGTACTCCACCCCTTTATTGAGGTAGCGCTTGACTATCGATTTTATCAGATTTGCATTTTCCTTTAAGAGCGCCTCCTTTGCTTCCGCGTCGCCCTCTTTTGCCTTTCGTATGAGCGCGTTGGTTTGTTCGACATCAAACATTCTCTACTTCCGGTTTAAAGCATTTTACCATATAGACTACGGTGCCCTCGCCCTGAACCGAATTTACGCGGAATTCATCCATAAAAGTCTGCATAATTGTAAATCCCATTCCGGAGCGCTCGTCGTCCGGCAGCGTCGTGTAAAAGGGCTGTATCGCCCTCTCCACGTCGGGTATTCCCTTGCCCGTGTCGCTGACCTTTATATGTAGGCTGTTTTCCTCTATTTCACATTCTATCGTGATGAGCCCGAGGTTGCCCTTGTACGCGTGGACGGTGCAGTTCGTCACGGCTTCCGACACGGCGGTCTTGACGTCGGATAAATCGGATAAGGTCGGGTTGAGTTCCAGACAAAACGCCGCTACGGCGTCGCGCGCGAAGCCCTGGTTGCGCGGCAGTGAGTAAAATTGAAGTTTTAAGTAGTTTTTCGTCATTTATGTTGCGCCCTCGCTTTATTCGGCTTTGGGTATGAGCGTGTATATCCCGCTCAGATTGAGTATCTTATCCGCCGCAAGGTTGGGGGCTTCCACTGAGACTGGTATGCCCAGCCTCGCCGCCTTTTTGTATCTGCCGATAAGAAATCCTATGCCCGTTGAGTCCATGAACGCGACGTCCGCGAGGTTGATTATTATCCGCGAAACAGCCGTGTTCTTTTCTATGATGTCGTCGCATTTTTCCCTTATCGACTGCGCGGAGTATTCGTCCATTTCGCCGATAAGTTTGATATAAAGCGTACCGTGAGCTACGCTTTCCGTTATTTTCATCCTGTGCGTCTCCTTTCTCGTTTTTATCAGATAATATCACCTATCCTTGCGCGAAATTTGCGAGATTTTGACGTCTTTTGTATCTTTTCGGCGTATTCGGCGCATTTTTAAAAATTTGATTAAAAACCTCGAAAAATACTTGACAATTACGCCGCGGGTATATTATTATATACGAGCGTTGTTGCGAAAGCGTCGCATGCGTTTTCGGGCCTTTAGCTCAGTTGGTTAGAGCGGTCGGCTCATAACCGATTGGTCCGCGGTTCGAGTCCGTGAAGGCCCACCACCACGTCGCGGCAAAGCGACGTTTTGGAGTGCCCGCTTGTCGGCGGTCACTGCCCGTTTGTCGCTTGCCGCTCCTTTTCCCCACAAATCTCGCAAAGCTGCGATTTGCGGGGACTCCGATTGAAAGGGGTTGCGACTTTTACGCAGGTTGCTCCTTTTCCCCACAAATCTCGCAAAACTGCGATTTGCGGAGACCCCGATTGAAAGGGGTGCGACTTTTACGCAGGTTGCTCCTCTACTCCAAAAATCTGCTGCGCATATTTTTGGAGATTTCAGGGAAAGGGGTTGTCTCCCCCGCCGTTTGTGGTTTGTGTATGCGGGCGGCTGTGTGGATTTCCCTTAAAAATTTATGATTTTTGGCCCGATAGCTCAGTTGGTTAGAGCGCCAGCCTGTCACGCTGGAGGTCGACGGTTCGAGCCCGTTTCGGGTC
>CANREX010000100.1 GCA_947629735.1 uncultured Clostridia bacterium | reverse complement strand
GCGGGTGCGAATACGCGGTAGTGGAGTGCGGGCTCGGCGGGCGGGACGACGCCACCAACGCTATAAAGCGCAAATCCCTCGCGGTGATAACGTCCGTCTCATTGGAACACACCGCGATTTTGGGCGATACGATAGAGGAAATCTGCGAAAAAAAGGCGGGGATAATAAAGGACTGCCCCGTAGTCGTCAGCGCATTGCAAAGCGAGAGCGGCAGAAAATTTCTCAGCCGCTACACTCAAAGTTTTGCGGGCGACGGGCTGGAAATCGTCTCGCGCTCGGCTAAGGGCTCGGAATTTACCTATAAGGGCGGGCGGTATTTTATCGGACTTTGCGGCGACGCGCAGTGTTACAACGCCGCCACGGCGATAGACGCGGCGGGCGCGCTCGGAATAGGCGGTTGCCGCGCGGAAGCGGGTCTCGTGCTCACAAAACTCAAAGGCAGGTGCGAAATTTTAAAGGCGGGCGGCAGGACGTATATCCTCGACGGCGCGCACAATCCCGCGGCGTTTGCGCCCCTTTTAGACGTTTTAAGGGGAATGGAAGGGAGGAAATCCCTCGTTTTCGGCTGTCTTTCGGATAAAGACGTCGGGCAAGTCGCGCGCGGAATATCCAAAGAGTTTGAAAAAGTTCTGGCGTTTTCCCCGCACAGCTATCGCGCGATGGGGGCGGAGCAAATTTCTTCCGCATTTTTGCAGGCGGGCTGTAAAGACGTGCGCATATGCGCGGACGTGCAAGGCGCGCTGGGCGAGGCGGACGGCGATATAATAGCCGTTTGCGGCTCTTTCACTATATTAAAGGAGGCAAAACAATGGATAGAGAAAAGGCAATGAACGCCGTAAAACTCCTTCTCGAAGCTCTCGGCGAGGACGTCTTGCGCGAGGGCTTGCGTGAAACCCCCCGCAGGGTCGCGGACGCGTTCGCGGAGTTCATCTCGGGCGAGGGCGCGACGGCGGAAAAGGAGCTTTCAAAGACCTTTGCGGCGGAAAGCGGCGATATGGTCGTGGAAAAGGACATCGCCTTTTCGTCCACGTGCGAGCATCATCTTATGCCCTTTTTCGGCACGGTCGCGATAGCGTACATTCCCGATAAAAAGGTGGTCGGGCTGTCAAAGCTCGCCCGCTGCGTGGAAGTCTATTCCAAACGCCTGCAATTACAGGAGAGGATGACCGAGCAGATAGCCGACGCGATAATGCGCTACCTTGCGCCCAAAGGCGTTCTCGTCTGGTGCGAGGCGGAACACACCTGCATGACCTGCCGCGGGGTGAAAAAGGCGGGCAGCAAGACGGTGACTTTAAAGGTCGCGGGCGATTTCCCCGCCGACAAAAAGGCGGAAGCCCTCTGCATGATAACTTCGAATAACTGATATAAAATAAAGCGTGATTTCCACCGAGACAGCGCAAATTAACGGCAAAACCGCGTGGAAATCATACAAAATGGCATAAAAAAGGCAAAAATCAAAGGGAAAAGCTATGACAATCGGCGGAAAGAAGTTTGAAAATTACACATACGTTATGGCGATAATCAACCTCACGCCCGACAGCTTTTACCCTTCGAGCAGGGCGACCGCCGACGACGTGCTTTTCCGCGCGGAAAGGGCGATAAAGGAGGGCGCGGCGCTGTTGGATATAGGCGCGCAGTCCACCCGCCCGGGGTACAGGGAAGAGCCCGCCGAAGTGGAAATTTCCCGCCTCGAAAAGCCGCTATACGAGTTAAAGCGCGCGTTCGATATACCCATTTCCGTGGACACATATTTCCCGCAGTGCGCGCAAGCCGCTCTCGGGCTTGGTGCGGACATGATAAACGACGTCCACGGGCTTCAATCTCCAAAAATGGCGGAAATCATCGCGGAACACGGCGCGTCCGTCTGCATAATGCACAACGCGGAAAGCGAGCTGAAAGGCGACATCTTCCCGCAGATTATAGATTTTTTGAAGGGCGCGGCGGCAAAGGCGGAAAAAGCGGGCGTTCCGCGCGAAAAAATAGTCGTCGACGGCGGCATCGGCTTTGCCAAATCGCGGGAGGACAACCTCTTGCTTTTGAATAATTACGAAAAGTTGAAAGAAACGGGCTATCCGCTTCTCCTCGGGGCGAGCAGAAAATCGCTGTTCGGCGGGGAGGTGGAAGGCAGGCTCGCGCAGACGGTTGCGAGCACCCGCCTCGCCTGCGAAAAGGGCGTGCTGTTCGTGCGCGCGCACGACGTGCAGCCCAACGCGGAAGAAATACGCCGCGCATACGGAGGTTAAGCTATGAACACCGTTACGATAAAGGGGCTGAAAGTGCGCGCCAAGCACGGGGTTTTCCCGAGCGAAAAGCAAAACGCGCAGCCCTTTTTGATAGATATAACGTATAAATACGGCGGAAAAGCGGCGGAAAGCGACAATTTTTCAAACGCGGTGGACTACGCCGCGGTCTGCGCGCTTGCCCAAAAAATTTGCGGCGAAAATACCTTTGACCTTATTGAAAAGCTCGCCCGCGAAATCGCCCTCGGCATTTGCGAGAATTTCCCCGCGGTGAGCGAGGCGGAAGTCACCGTGCATAAGCCCGAAGCCCCCGTGGGAATGGAGTTTTCGGACATTTTCACAACGCAAAAAGTCGAAAGGGTGAAAGCAATACTCTCCCTCGGCAGCAGCATGGGCGACAAAAAAGCCGCTCTCGACGGCGCGTGCGCAGCCCTCGGCAACACGCGCGGGATAGAGATAAAGAAGATATCTTCCTACCTGCGCACAAAGCCCTACGGCGGCGTGGCGACGGGGGAATTCCTCAACTGCGCGCTTTTAGCGGAGTGCCTTCTCACCCCCGAAGAACTGCTTGAAAAAATACACGATATAGAAAGTTCTTTCGGCAGGGAAAGAAAAATAAGGTGGGGAGACAGAACGCTCGATATAGACATCGTCTTTTTCGGCGACAGGATAATTGAAAAGGAGGGTCTTTGCATACCCCACCCCGATTATTTCAACCGCGATTTCGTCCTCGCCCCGATAAAGGAGATAGCCCCCGACTTCGTATGCCCGCGCCTTCACAGGCGCGTATCCGATCTATAACCCCCGCAATTTCCGAAAAACAGGTATAAAAAGTCAATTTTGACAAATATTCGACTAAAACTTTGTGCAAGTTGCACAAACTTTTTTATTCGCTCTATACAAAACGGACAAGAGGTGATATAATTCACCATAGTGGAAAGAAGTTTGTTTTGCAACGGAATATTGTAGTAAAAGGGCGAATTTCAGGCGCGTGCCGAAGCGATTTTTTTCGCTTTCGGGGCGCGTTTTCCGCAAAGTAAAAGGAGTTTTTTGGCATGGAAAAAATCGGGATAATAGATCTTGGTTCGAATTCCGCAAGGTTGGTTATAGTAAACCTGTTCGAGGACGGCTATTTTATGGTAATGGACGAGTTGAAGGAAAGCGTCCGCCTCGGTCAGGATATGGAGCACGACGGCTTTTTGAAGCCCCAGCGTGTTGCCGAAACCATTAAAACGCTGAAAATGTTCAAGCGCCTTTGCGACGCGAGCGGCGTGACCCAGATAATAGCGGTCGCGACGGAGGCGGTGCGCAGGGCGAAGAATCAGCGTTCTTTTCTCGATGAAATTCAGACGAGCTGCGGCATAAAACTGCGCGTTCTCTCCGCCGAGGAGGAAGCGACGCTCGTGTATCGCGGCGTGATAAATACGATGGATATCCCCAAGGGCATAATCCTCGAAATAGGCGGCGGCTGCACAAAAATAGTGTACTACAACCGCAGGAATATGCTCAATTACGCCACGCTGCCTTTCGGCGCGGTCACTTTGACCGATTTGTTCGCGGAAGAGGAGTTGAAGCCCGAAGAGCAGGCGGCTAAGATGGAAGAATTCTTCACCGAACAGCTCAAAGGCGTGGAGTGGTTGAAAGAAGTCGATCCCGACGTGCAGATGATAGGCGTGGGCGGCTCTTTCCGCAACCTTTTCAAGATATATAAGATGGTGCACAAATATCCCTTGGATACCGTGCACAATTTCAACTTGTCCACGGAAGATTTCTTCCCCGTTTACGACATGTTGAAAGTGCTCGACCTCGACAAGAAAAAGAAGATAAAGGGGCTTTCTGCCGAGCGCGCGGACATCTTGCCCACTGCGTTTGCGATAATAAAATCGTTCGTGTCCTTTATGAATATAGATAATTTCACCATATCCGGCTCGGGGCTGAGGGAGGGCATAATGTTCAACCAGGCTCTGCCCATGACGGCGGAAAAGCCCATCTCGGACGTGATGAATTATTCGCTCTCCGCCCTCGTCAAGTACTATAACTGCGACGAAAAGCACGTGGAGCACGTAGTAAACCTCAGCATACAGATATTCAAGCAGCTGCGCGTTTTGCACAAATTCCCCCGTCAATACTTGAAAGTATTGAAAGTCGCGGCGATGATGCACGATTGCGGCATGCGCATAAAGTATTACAACCACCAGCGCCACAGCTGCTACATGATATTGAACGCCACGCTTTACGGCGTGAGCCACAGGGAGACTGTGCTCGCCGCGTTCACCGCATGTTGCCATAAAAAGGAAGATATCAACCAATACGAGTGGAACCGCTACCGCGACATCTTGCAGGAGGACGACATAGAGATTGTTAAGCGCCTCGGCGTGATGCTCAGAATTGCGGAAAGCCTTGACAGAAGTCACTCGGGCGTAGTAAAGGGAATAAACTGCGACATTTTGGGCGATTCGGTAATAATGAAGACGGAGCTCGACGGAGACGCCTCTCTCGAAATACGCGACGCGCTTCTCGCGGGCACGGAATTCAAGAAATCTTTCAGGAAAAATCTCGAAATACTTTAAAAATTCAAATGCCGCCTTTGATAACGGCGGCATTTTTGATATGGTGCGGATATGCGGGTAATACTTGCAAGCTCGTCGCCGCGCCGCAGGGAACTGCTTTCCCGCATTGTGAGCGACTTCGACGTCATTCCCGCGAAAGGGGAAGAGAGGGCGCAAAGCCATTCTCCCGAAGAAATCGCGAAAGAGCTTGCAAAGCGCAAGTGCGACGAAGTCTTTTTCCGCTGCGGGGGCGACAACCTCGTGATCGGTTGCGATACGATAGTTGCGTATGAAGGCAAAATTTTCGGCAAGCCCGCCGATGAGCGCGCGGCGTACGATACGCTTTGCACGCTTTCGGGCAACACGCATGAAGTCATAACGGGCGTCTGCGTGCGGTATAAGGACAAAATTTCGCTTTGCGGCGTGACTTCGCGCGTGATGTTCAACGAGCTTTCGGAAAACTTTATAAAAGATTACGTTAAAAGCGGCTCGCCTATGGACAAGGCGGGCAGCTACGGGATACAGGACGAAGGGATAGTGAAGAGTTGCGAAGGCAGCTTCACCAACGTCGTCGGCATGCCCGTCGAAACAGTGAAAAAAATGATAAGAGAAGTACTTGGTTATGACGCGTTTGGTAATTGACATCGGTTCATGGATGACGAAAATTTACATGCTCGGCTGCGGGGTCGTGCTCTCGGAAGCGACCTGCGTGGCGGTGGAAGGCGATGGCGACGGCGAAGGCAAGATAAAGGCGTTCGGCAACGAAG
>CANREX010000099.1 GCA_947629735.1 uncultured Clostridia bacterium | reverse complement strand
ACGCCCTACCCTGCCCTCCCCACTCCCCTGTGCAAGGGGAGTGGGGAGGTATAAAAAGGTGTCATTCTGCCCGAGAGAGGAAGCCCGCACCCCCTGTCATTCTGAGCGTAGCGTTAGCGAAGTCGAAGAATCCGGTTATATTAAGTGAAAAAGCCGTTTCACCGCAACTCCCTACCACCACGAGGGGATTCCTCGACTCTATCGAACGCTTAGCGTTCTTAATCGCTCGGAATGACAGTAATTTAAAAAACGCAGTACATTATAAATAATTAACGGCGCAAGCAAAATCACACTTTTGCGCAGCGCAACCCAATTTGCGAAAACTTTCGCCTCGGCGAGGTGAATGCCTGCGATTATATAATCGCGCGCCCTTAAAAAATCGCAGGCAGAGGGCGAGAAGCCCTCACCTCACGAAAAATTTGCGGGCGCGCAACCGCACGCAAATTTTTGTGAACTTTTTTGCGGCAGCCAAGGGCAAAGAGGCGCACGCATTCACCTCCAACCCGCTAAACTCCCCACGAAGATACATGTTCAAGCCTTCGGACGCGATCATGGCGGCGTTGTCGGTGCAGTAGCGCTTGGGGGGAATGACGGCGGTAATTCCGTTGTCGTCGCAGGCGCGCTTCAAGCGGGCGCGCAAATAGTCGTTGGCGATAACTCCTCCGCCCGCGGTAACCGTGTCGGCATTGAGTTTCAGAGCGCACTCCACCGTCTTATCCACGAGGGCGTCGACAGCGGCTTTCTGAAAGGAAGCTGCGACATCCGCGCGGTTGATGACTGCGCCGCGCTGACGGGCGGAATTGCAGTAATTGATGACCGCCGTTTTAAGTCCGCTGTAAGAAAAGGTCATTCCGTCGCCGTGCCGCACGAGCGCGGAGGGAAACTGTATGCACGCCCTGCCGCCCTCCGCCAATTTCTGCACGTTCGGTCCGCCGGGGTAGGGAAGCGAGAGCACCCTCGCCACCTTGTCGAACGCCTCGCCCGCCGCGTCGTCGCACGTTGAAGCGAGCGCTTCGGCTTCCTCATAACTCTTTGTATGAAGAATGGCGGTGTGACCTCCACTTGCGAGCAGCGTAACGAAAGGCGGTTTGAGCGTGGGCATATCGAGGTACGCCGCCGCGAGATGTCCGCGTATATGGTTGACCGCGATGAGCGGCACGTTGAGCGAATAGGCGAACGACTTGGCGAACGACAGCCCGACGAGGAGCGCGCCGAGAAGTCCAGCGCCGTACGTAACGGCTACCGCGTCTATCTGCGACGGGGCGACGTTTGCGTTTTTCAGCGCGCGTTCGACCACTTCGTCTATGGCGTCAGTGTGCGCGCGGCTCGCGATTTCGGGAACGACGCCGCCGTACTTCGCCTGTTCCGTCGCGGAAGAAATAATCTCGTCGGAGAGAATTTTTCTGCCCTTTATGACGGCGCAAGCGGTCTCGTCGCAGCTCGATTCAATGCCCAAAATTATGGGCTCGCTTTTAATTTTATATTGCGTTAGATCGTACATATATGCCACCCAATCACGTTAAACTGCGCCCCTTAAAAGCGCAACGGCACTTTAAAGCGCGCCCGTTTATCGCCCTTTTAAACGCCGTAAAACGCCCTTTTAGTATTGCGGCGGCGCAAGATAACATGCACCGCCGCAAACGGAAAATTTAATTTGAATAGGGCTCGTCGAGTCCGTCCGCGACGTGCGCTTCTTCGGGAGCGGCGGGGCTTTCTTTCTTTTCTTCCGCCTTGTCTTCCGCGTTTGTTTCGCCCGCATTTTCGGTAGCGGGTTCGGGGGCGGGTGCGGGCGGCTGCTGCGCTTGCGCGTTGAGCTTATCCGCCTCCGCCTGCGCTTCCTTGACTATCTCTTCCGAGGAGCGAATGACGACCCGCGTCCTTGCTACGGGCTTTTGCTCTATCACCTTTCTCTGGGGCTTGACGGCGCGCGCGGCTTCGTTTGCCTGCTTCTGCTTGACCGTCGCTATCATCTTGGAGAGCGCTTCCACAAGTTTGTCTATGTAGTTCAAAAGGGAAAGCGTTTCGTCCTCGGTATAGAACTCGCCCTCGACCATAAGGCGCGCGGCGAATTCCACCTCGTTGAGCTTGACGACGGCGCGCACGGCGACGTCACACTTTATGCCCGCGTCGGTAAGAGAGGCGAGCGAAGCGATATTCGCGCCCGCTTCTATGCCCGAAGAATAGAGCTTTTCCGCGAGGTCGGAGCCCGCCCGCGGAAAGATTTTCAGCTTGTATAAAGCCGTCAGTCGCTTGCCGAATTCTTTTGCCGATGACTTGTAATTTGATGAATTTGTTGCCATAATATTACTCCCTTTATCAAACCGTCTTTTTAAGATAATCTATGATAAACCCCTGTATATCCCCGTCCATAACCGCCTGAACGTTGGTGTTTTCGTAACCCGTCCTGTGGTCTTTTACGAGGGTATACGGGCAGAAAACGTAGGAACGTATCTGACTGCCCCACTCTATTTTTTTGATCTCGCCCTTGATTTCCGCGTCCGCCGCCTCGCGCTCGGCTATCTGGCGTTCGATGAGCTTAGCGCGCAGATATTGGAACGCCATTTCCTTGTTCTGTAATTGGCTGCGCTCGTTCTGGCAGGTGACGACTATCCCCGTCGGGAAATGCGTTATCCTTATAGCCGTTTCGGTCTTGTTGACCTTCTGCCCGCCTGCGCCCGAGGAACGGTAGACGTCTATCCTTATGTCCTCGTCGCGGATCTCCACTTCGCCTTCGTCGTCCACCTCCGGCATGACTTCGAGGGAGGAAAACGAGGTGTGACGGCGTTTGTTGGAATCGAACGGAGAGATGCGCACAAGCCTGTGCACGCCCTTTTCCGCCTTTAAAAACCCGTACGCGTTTTCGCCCTCGACACGGAAGGAAACGGACTTTATCCCCGCTTCGTCGCCGCTTTCCAAATCAAGCTCGGTGACCTTGAAGCCCACCTGTTCGCAGTAGCGCTGATACATTCTGTAAAGCATCTGCGTCCAATCGCACGCTTCCGTGCCGCCCGCGCCCGCATGCAGGTTGAGAATAGCGTTGTTCGCGTCATACTTGCCCTTCAACAGCGCGCGGATACGCATTTGCTCGATGTCGTCCTCCGCGGCGGAAATCATGTCTTCGAGCTCGGGGATAAGGCTTTCGTCGTCCGCCTCCTCGATAAGGTCCACGAACGTGTTCGCCTCCTCGATCGCCTTGACGCCCTTTTCGTAGGAGGCTATCTTGTTTTCGATAGAGGATATCTCCCTGCCTATGTGCTTTGATTTTTCCAAATCCTGCCAGACTTCGGGCTTTTCCTGTTCAATTTTCAATTCTTCGAGCTTGCCGTCCAGATTGTCTATGTCGAGGGCGTATTTCGCCTCCGCAAGCGTATCCGACAGCGCTTTGAGCCGAAGCCTGTAATCGTCTGCTTTAAACATATTTATTCCGTTTCCATTCCGTTGGCGCGCCCGCCCCGATTAAAGCTGCTTGCGCGCTTTTTATTTTCAAAACTTTGCCCGCCAGTTTATGTTCGGGCATAGGGAACTCCGCTTGACTTTGTCATAGACCCCGCCTATAACAGCCTCGCCGACTTTTTTCAAGGAACTCCACCTCCTTTTTGACATTGGGAAATTCCGCTTTTTCAGCCGAGCTTACTTTTTGGGTCTGTGTATCCGCGTGTTTTCGGGAACGTAATTGCCCTTGTCGTCCACGGGTCTCGGGGGGACGGGCGCGTTCATGTTCATGACGTTGACGGGTATGTTGCCCATCTGCTGTCTCGCCTGCGCGTTAGGTTGCGCAGGTTGTGCGCCCGCCTGTGAATTTGCCTGTGCGGCGGGTTGAGCGTCAGGCTGTGCGGGACGGGGAACTTGTCTTATGGGTTGGGCGTTTGCGGGAATTTTGACTATCCTGCCCTTCAAAAGTCGGGAAATGGTGGTTGTCTGTATGCGGTCAATCATCTCCTCGAACATCTCGTGTCCTTCCTGCTTGTAGGCGATGACGGGGTCTTGCTGAGCGTAGCCGCGCAGACCTATGCCTTTGCGGAGCTGATCCATTGCGTCTATGTGGTCTATCCAATTCCTGTCTACTGCGCGAAGCAATTCGTTGCGCTCGATCTGGTGGTAGTCAACCTGCCCGTTCGTCTCCTTGGAGATATTCTCGATCTTTAACTCGTAAGCCTTGGTGACTTCCTGGGTGAGCCTTTGAATCGCGTACTCGTAGTCCCACTTTTCCAGCCTTTCCTTTGTGACCTCGTATTCACACTCGTCGGGGTATACCCTGCGGCGAAGCGCTTCGTTCAACGCCTCTTCGTCCCATTGAGCGGGCATCGCGTCGGTGTTTACCGTCTCGTTCACGACGGTCGCGATATAGTCGGGGATATACTTCAAAATCTGGTCGTGGACGTCGCTGCCGCGCAAGACGTTCAGCCTTTCGGAATATATCAGCTTGCGCTGTTCGTTCATGACTTCGTCGTATTGCAGCGTGTGCTTTCTTATGCCGAAGTTCCTGCCCTCTATCGCCTTTTGCGCGTTCTCTATCTGGTGGGAAATCATGCGCGATTGCAGGCACTCGTCCTCGTCCATCAAGGTGGTGTAAATGCCTTTCAGCCTCTCGCCGCCGAAGCGCTTTGCGAGGTCGTCTTCAAGCGAGATGAAGAAAACCGACGCGCCTATATCGCCCTGACGTCCCGCACGTCCGCGCAGCTGGTTGTCTATGCGGCGGGATTCGTGCCGCTCCGTGCCCAAAATGCACAGACCGCCCGCCTCTATTACCTTTACTTTTTCCGCGTCCGTCTCCGCCTTGAACTTATCGTAAAGTTCCGCGTAGCGGTTGCGCGCCGTCATCTCCTCGGGGGTGAACTGCCTGTCGGCGTAGGATATGGCGACCTCTATCATGTCGTGGTCGTATCCTTCTTCCCTCATTCTCTTCTTGGCGAGGTATTCGGGGTTGCCGCCCAAAAGAATATCCGTGCCGCGCCCCGCCATGTTGGTGGCTATCGTGACCGCGCCGTATCTGCCCGCCTGCGCGACGATTTCCGCCTCGCGCTCGTGGTTCTTCGCGTTTAATATGTTGTGCTTTATGCCGTTGCGGCGGAGAAGGCGGGAGATTTCCTCCGACTTGTCTACCGTAACCGTACCGATGAGCACGGGCTGCCCGACCTCGTGACGGATGGAGACTTCCTCGACTATCGCCTTTTTCTTGCTTTCGACCGTGGCGTAAATCTTGTCGGGCTCGTCTATCCTCTTTATGGGCTTGTTGGTTGGAATGACTACTACGTCGAGGGAATAGATCGTTCTGAATTCGTCCTCTTCCGTCTTTGCCGTACCCGTCATGCCCGAAAGTTTTGTGTACAGCCTGAAATAGTTCTGGAACGTGACGGTCGCGTGGGTCTTGTTCTCCTCGCGCACCTTGACGTGCTCCTTTGCCTCTATCGCCTGGTGAAGTCCGTCGGAATATCTCCTGCCCACCATAAGGCGGCCCGTGAATTCGTCAACAATCATTATTTCGCCGTCTTCGGTGACAATGTAGTCCTCGTCGCGGGCGAACAGTTCGTGCGCTTTGAGCGCCTGCTGTATGTGATGGTTTAAATCGGCGTTTTCGATGTCGC
>CANREX010000098.1 GCA_947629735.1 uncultured Clostridia bacterium | reverse complement strand
TCAAGGCGCAGATGAAATACGCCGACAAGATCGGCGCCGCCTATACCCTGCTGCTCGGCGACAATGAGATTGCCGCAGGCCGCGCCGCTTTGAAAAAGATGGACGACAGCAGCCAGCGCGACATCGCGCTCTGCGAGCGGGGCGACAACGGGTTCGGCTACGACAGCCTGTTTATCTCCCGCGAGCTTAAAAAGACGTTCGGCGAGGCTACGAGCGGCGAGAAGGATGAAGTCTCCCACCGCTTCCGCGCCCTGCGCGATCTGAGGAGCAAGCTATGAAGACCGTCGCGGTCATATCCGATACCCACGGCAACCGCGCCGCGATAGACAAGCTGGACGGAATCTTTGCGGAGTGCGACTTTATAATTCACTTGGGCGACACCTCCTCCGACGGCATGTACGTCGCGAAGAAGTTCCCCGGCAAGACATATATCGTCAACGGCAACTGCGATTTATCCCGCCTCGGCGAGGACGAAATCACGATAAAAATAGAGGACACGTCTATCTTTGCCTGCCACGGCGACAGATACGGCGTGAAGCGCACCTATGAACGGGTCGCCGCGAAAGCCGCGCAGGAAGGCTGCCGCGTCGCGCTGTTCGGGCACTCCCACCGCGCGGACGAGCGGGAAGAGGGCGGCGTAATGCTGTTCAACCCGGGAACGCTTTCAAGGTATTCACGCAACACCTACCTATACCTCGTGATAAACGGCGACAAAGCCGTGGGAAAAATCGTGGAGCTCAAATAAATAGCCCTCGGCTATATTGACAACCACCCGCAAGCCTTTTATCGGGACAAACGCGGGCGGACGGCGCAAACCGTTAAACGGGGCAAACGCGGACAACAGCCCGCAAGCCTTTTATCGGAGCAAAACCCTGTCAAACGGGGCGATTTTTAAAATTTTTTGACAAAAACCGCAGAATAAGCGGCGCATATGCAAATATGTAAAAAGGTACAACCATGAACTTCAAACACACATTCCACGTCTTTGTGGACAACTTCTCGATTGTATATAAACATCTGCTTTACGGGCTTATCGTGACGGCGATAGGCGTAGGGCTGATGTGCGCGGTGCTGATACCCGCGATGTACGACATAATGATCACGCCGCAGTATGTGGCGATGCACGATTCGTTCGGAACGCTGCTCGCGGACATAAGCAACCTCGAAACGGACGCGATGCACGCGGATTTAACGACCTTCCGCACGGCGTTCAGTGAATTTTTCGAGATGTTCGGCTCCGAAAAGGCGGGGCTTTTGGCGCTGTGCGTGGCGCTCGTCGCGCTCGTTATAGTCATCTATCGCTTCCTTATGGGCATAGGCAACTACACCACGGGCGTTCTTATAAGCGACAAAATGACGTTGCAGGCGAAATCGCCGTTCATCGTGACCATGGTCAAAAACCTCGGCAAGGCGAGCATTTACAACCTCATTTACGTGCCCATCGCGTGCTTGTACGACGTCTGTACGGTGGTAATTCTTTGGGCGCTGTTCTTCAAGTGGCTGCACGTTATACCCATGCTTTTCAGGATATTCCTGTTCGTCACGGTGTTCATCGCGCTGATTGCGGTCAAACAGGCTTTCACGGTAAATTGGCTGCCCTCGCTCATTCACGCAAAGCAGACCAACCGCAAGGCGTTCATCATAAACTTCAAGAAGTCCACGCACGGGTTCTGGCATAACTTCTCCACCTTTGTGGTGCTCTCGCTGATAGTGCTCGTGCTCAATATCGCGGCGCTGCTGTTCTCATTCGGGGCGGGACTTTTGATAACCATTCCCGCGAGCTACGTCTCGCTCATCTGCTACCGCTTCGTCGCGTACTACAACTCCAACGGGCTGAAATTCTTTATCGGAAACGACATCATCGGTCCGAAAAAGGAAACTCCCCCCACCGTCGAAGAATTCTTCAAGGGCGAGGACCGTTGAAATCTTTTTGAAAAATCGGGAAATCTCCGCGCGCCCGCCCGTGAAAAAGCGCGCGTGCGATTGATAGAAACGTACAAAAAATAAAAAATATTTACATTTTGCGCAAAAATTTTTCATTATCCCCCTTTACAAGAGGGGGTTTTTTTTATATAATAATATAGGTGCATGGCAAGATAAATCGCGCGGCTTTGCCGCCCGCGGGGATTTCTTTTGGAAATTCGCGCTTCGACTTATCGCCCATGCGCACGCGCACGCAATCAAAAGTTGCGCCGTTTATGCGTTGATTGAAACGCCTACGCCCTTTGACTGCGCTGCCGATAAATTCAATAAGGGGAAAATCAAGGAGGAATTATGGACTACAAGCAGATTTATTTCAGCTGGCTCAACGACGAGAGATTGAACGAGGAAGCCCGCAAGGAACTCATGGCAATGGCGGGCAACGAGGAAGAGATAGAATACAGCTTCGGCGCGGAACTCGAATTCGGCACGGCGGGCATGCGCGGCGTCATCGGCTACGGCACGAACAAGATGAACGTATACACCGTCTCACGCGCGACGCAGGGGCTTTCGCAATTTATCCAGAGCCTTGGCGACGAAGCGAAAGAAAAGGGCGTCGTCATATCCTACGACACCCGCTTGAAGAGCGACGTGTTCGCGCGTGCGGCTGCGGAAGTGCTCGCGGCGAACGACATAAAGGCATATCTTTTCAGCGACGTCCACCCCGTTCCGATGCTTTCGTTCGCGGTGCGCGCGCTCGGCACAACGGCGGGAATAATGATAACCGCGTCCCACAACCCCAAGCAGTACAACGGCTACAAAGTTTACGGCGCGGACGGCGCGCAGATGAGCCCCGAGGACACGAAAATCGTCGTCGAGAGCATAAACAAGATAACCGATTATCTCGGCGCGCCCGTTCCCACGGAGAGTCAGAAAAGAGCGTACATAAAGCCCGTTCCCTCCAAAGTAGACAAGAAATATTATAAGGAGCTCACCAAGCTCACCCTTTCCAAAAAGGCTGTAAAGGCGTGCGGAAAGGACCTTAAACTCGTATATACGCCCGTGCACGGCTCGGGCTACGTTCCCGTCACCACCATCTTGAAAAAGATAGGCATCAACGCCACGGTAGTCGAGGAACAGACCAAGAAAGATACGGAATTTTCCACCGTACAAGTTCCCAACCCCGAATTCAAGGAAACGCTCTCCATGGGCATTGCGCTCGCGGAAAAGATAGGCGCGACCGTCGTATTCGGCACAGACCCCGATTCCGACAGGCTGGGCGTTGCGGTTAAGAACGACTCGGGCGAATTCGAAGCGCTTTCGGGCAACCAGGTAGGCATACTGCTGCTCGACTACATACTCACCCGCCTCAAAGAGGACGACGCGCTGCCCGAGAACGCGGCGGTCGTCAAGTCGTTCGTCACCACGGGCATGGCAAAGGCTATTTGCGCGAACTTCGGCGTAACGCTGTTCGAAGTCCCCGTCGGGTTCAAATTTATCGGCGAGAAGATAAAGCTCTGGGAGAGAGACCACTCCCACACCTTCGTGTTCGGCTTTGAAGAGAGCTGCGGATATCTCCGCGGCACTCACGCGCGCGACAAGGACGCCGTTGTCGCTTCCATGCTCTGCGCGGAAATGGTGTGCTACTACACCTACAAGGGCACGACGGTTTTCGACAGGCTGAACGAAATCTACAAGACGTACGGCTACGTGCTCGACTGCAACATCTCCATTCAGTATAAGGGCTTGAACGCCATGAAGGAGATGAACGGGGTTGTCAACGCCCTCAAAGTCGCGCCCGTGAAGAAGTTCGGGATATACGAAGTAGCCTCCTTCCGCGATTATTCGTCCGACACGAAGATAGACATGTTTACGGGCGAAAAGAGCGCGATAGGCTCGCCCAAGACCAACTGCGTATACTACGAACTCAAAAACGGCTCGTTCGTGTGCGTAAGACCGAGCGGCACAGAGCCCAAGCTCAAAATTTACTACTCCGTAAAGGCGAACAACAAGTCGGACGCGGAAGCCGCCCTCGAAAAGCTGAAAGCCGCCGTGCAGGAGCTTTTGGACGGTCTCAACGGCTGATAAGGCTGATAAATCCCTATAAAAACATTGCGGCGGAAACTTAAAGTTTCCGCCGCTTTTTGTATGTTTTTTGCCTGATTTTTGTCGTTTTTTTGTCTGTTTTTGCCCATTTTACGCGCTTTGCGGCGTCCATTGCGTGCTCTCAAACTTCCTGTGCTCCGCAAACCACTGCGTGTCCTTCAAAACCGTGGTGTTGTTCGAACACCAGAGCTTCAACTTTTCGGATGAGGCGGGGTCGTAATAAAAGACGATATTCCCGTTCATCGACGTAAACTGACTGCTCTTATAGTCAATGCACAGCGAGGTGCAGTAGACATTTTCCGTGTACTTGCTTATCCTGTCCGCAAACGCCTGCGTGGGGAACGTGTTGTCGTTGTTTGTAGTGTATTCGGTTGAGCCCGCGCAGCAGCACACCGCCACGTTTTTGGGCTTTATAATGCTGAGCAATTTGTCGGTGGACGACGTCTTGCTTCCGTGGTGCGCGCCCTTGAAGAGCTCCACTTGCGGCAAACTCATATCCGAACTCGCCGTGTAGAAGTCTACCATTCTGCTCTCCCCCTCGCCTTCGAGGTCGCCCGTGAACATGTAATTAGTAACGGTGGAGTCGCTCGCGGTGTGGGTGAGCAATACGCAGACGGAATAGTCGTTTTCGTCCTCCGTCTCGTGCTCGTAGTAGTAATTATAGAGGATATTCAACGTGAGCGAACCGTCGCCCGCCGCGGATAAATCATACTGCCGCTTGCCGCCCTCCGTTTGATTCCAGCACTGCGCCGCGGTATAGACCTGCGCGCCCTTTTCGCGAGCGTAGCTGACCGCCGAGACGTACTCGTTGTATATCCCGCTCGTCGTGTTGTGCCCGGCAAACTGAATTATCGTGCCGACGTCGTACTTGTACAGTATGCCGTCCTTCGCGCTGCCGCTGCCCGTTCCGACGAACCCCGCTATATGGTCCTGATGCGCGTGCGTGGCGATAACGTATTCCAACTTATTATCCGTGCAGTATTGGTCAACGTAAGACTTGATTGCGCCCGCGCTGTTCTTGCGCGAACCCGCGTCTATAAGCACTTCCGTATCCCCGCACTTTATAAGCGTGCAGTCGCCCGCGTACTTATTGCCGAGTTCGAGGAAGTGTACGGAGAATTCGCTGCCCGCAATATCTTCGAGGTTGCCCTCGGGAACGGGTGCGGAATTCTTCGCGCTCGTGCCCTCGGGGTCGTCGTCCTTGCTGTCCGAAAAGTACAGCTTTACGCTATCGAGGTATTCGTCCACCTTGTTGAACAAGTTGGGGAAGAAGAAATAGATAATCAACCCCGCTATCAGCGCGATACAAACTATCGCCGCGACGACGGCTATTATTACCTTTTTGTTCTTTTTGGATATCTTCGCGCCGCCCTTGCGCGAGCTTGCGCTCTTCCTTTTGCCCGTACTCTTTTTATTTGCCATAATTTACCGCTGTTTAAAAGTTATCTCAAATTCCGCAGGCGAAAAGCCGCAGATTATGTGACGTCCACATGCGAAATTCTTAAAATATCAAAGGTTATTGAGCTGTTCCATTATCTTTCTGCGCATTTCGATATAGGTGTTGAGCTTTTCCCTCTCCGCGTCCACGAGCTTTTTGGGGGCTTTGGAGGTAAAGCCGCTGTTGTTCAGCTTGCCGTCGGCGCGTTTGATTTCATTCATGACCCTTTCGAGTTCGCCGTTCAGCCTCTCCCTTTCCTTATCCGCGTCCACGAGCTCTCCCATCGGAATGTAGAGCGCGCCT
>CANREX010000097.1 GCA_947629735.1 uncultured Clostridia bacterium | reverse complement strand
TATGCTCGCGGATTTCGCGGGGACGAAACAGCCGATATGCGCCATTATCGCGATTATCGCGTTTTGCCGCATGTAAGTGCTCTTACCCGCCATGTTCGGACCCGTTATTATTAGCGTGCGGTTGTCGCCCATGTCGAGCTCGGTGTCGTTCGCGACGAATTTTTCCTTGGAGATGACCTCCACGACGGGGTGTCTGCCCTCCTTTACTATCATCGGGCGGTCGCTTGGCACGATTTCGGGGCGGACAAACCTGTTGTTTTTGGAAACTTCCGCAAACGCGCACAGCACATCGAGTTTTGCGATATTCTGCGCTACGGCTTTGAGTTTGTCGAGGACTGACAACAACTTGGCTTTGAGCTCGTTATACAGCGATTCTTCGAGTTTGAGGGCGAGTTCGTTGCCCGTTAAAATCTTATCCTCTATCTCCTTTAATTCGTCCGTGGAATATCTTTCGGCGTTTGAAAGGGTCTGCCGCCTGTGGTAGTTGTTGGGCACTTTGTCCTTAAACGACTTGGAAACTTCTATGTAATACCCGAAAACGCGGTTGTAATTTATTTTCAAGGTGCGTATGCCCGTCGCGTCGCGCTCCCGACATTCGAGCTTAGCCAAAATTTGGGTGGCGTTCTTACTGACCGCGCGATATTCGTCGAGCTGCGCGTTGTAACCCGATTTTATGTAGCCGCCGTCTTTCATGTTTGCGGGCGGATCTTCGCTTTCTATCGCGCAGTTTATCAAATCGGCAATGTCGGATAAATCGTACAAACCGTCGCAGATATCGTGAATTACGCGCGACGAAAAGCCGCTCAGGCTGAATTTAAGCGAGGGAATAAGCTGCAATGAGCGGGCGAGTTCGAGGCAGTCTTTCGGCATAATCACATTGTTTGATATCTTGCCCGAGAGCCTTTCGATGTCGCGTATCTGCTTCAAACTATCCTTTACGCTCAACCTTACGACTGTTGCGTTGAACAACTCTTCGACGCCGTCAAGCCTGTAATTTATCGCGGCGATATTTTTGAGCGGCGAGACTATCAAATTGTTTAACAGCCTTGCGCCCATGCCCGTTTCGGTCTTGTCCAACAGCCACAAAAGCGAGCCGTACTTCTTCCCCTCGCCGAGGCTTTTGGTGATTTCGAGATTTCTTATCGCGGCGGTGTCGAGCAACATTCTGTCCGAATCGCTCACATATTTGACGCTGTCAATGTTGGCGAGCGAATGTTTTTGCGTCTCTTTCAGATACTCAATAAGCCCGCCGAGCGCGCACACCGCATATTTCTTGTCCGCGACGGAAAACGCCGCGAGCGACTGCGCTTTAAGCTGGTTGAGCAGATTTCTCTCCGCCGAGGCGTAGCCGAACGTCCACGCGAGATAGGACGAAAATTTGGGAAGCGAACCGCGCGAAACTTCGGGGTAATCTTTACTTGCGAACAGCATTTCGTCGTTGCAGATAATCTCCCTGACGTTCAGCCTCAACATCTGCATTATCGCCTTTTTTACGGTGTCGCCGCCGTCGAACTGCATGCATGAAAGCTCACCCGTGGTGATGTCCGCCCACGCTATCGCGCAAAATTCCCCCTCTTTATAAGCCGAGCAAATGTAGTTGTTCTGCTTTTCGTCCAAACTTTCCGAATCGGTCGTCGTTCCCGGGGTGACAACGCGCACCACGTCCCTTCTTACAAGCCCTTTCGCTTTCGACGGCTCTTCGAGCTGTTCGCAAATCGCCACTTTTTTGTCGAGGGCGATGAGCCTTGCGATATATTCGTCCGCCGCGTGATAGGGCACGCCGCACATGGGCGCGCGCTCCGCAAGTCCGCAGTCGCGCCCCGTTAAAGTGATATCCAAAAGTTTGGAAGCCTCTATCGCGTCGTCGAAAAACATTTCGTAGAAGTCGCCCAAGCGATAAAAGACAATACAGTCCTTATACTTGTCCTTTACAGACAGATAGTGCAGCATCATATCCGACAACTTATTTTCTTTTGCGTTGTTGTTCGCCATATTTCAACCCCTTATTCAACCGGATCTCCGAACAGCGAAACGCCGTTCGCCTGATTGACCTTCATGCGTACAAATTCGCCTATAAGGTTATTTTCGCTCGCAAAATATCCCATTCTGCCGTATTCCGTCCTGCCGAGATACAGCCCGCGCTTTTCGTCGTAGCCCTCGCACAGGATTTCCACCGTCTTACCCACGTCCGCCGCGGAATAAACGCGCGTTTGTGAATTGACAAGCTCTATAAGCTGCATAATTCGGCGTTTTGAAACTTCCGCGTCAATCTGGTCGGGCATTTCGGCGGCTTTCGTGCCCGCCCTGCGGGAATACACAAAGGTGAAAGCCGAGGCAAAATTCGCCTCTTCCACAAGGCGCAAAGTCGCGTTGAAGTCCTCTTCCGTCTCTCCCGGGAAGCCGACTATGATATCCGTGGTTATCGCGCAGTCGGGCATATATTTTTTAAGCAATTCCACCTTTTTGAGGTAGTCCGCCGAGGTGTATTTCCTGTTCATTGCGCGGAGAATTTTATCCGACCCGCTCTGTACGGGCAGGTGCAGACAGTGGCAGATTTTGTCGCTGTCCGCCATAGCCTTTGCGAGGTCCTCCGAAAAATCTTTGGGGTGGCTGGTCATGAAACGCAGCCTGAATTTGCCCTCCAAGGCGGAAATTTCGGAAATCAGTTCGGGAAAGCGCACGCCGTCCGTCGGGCTCGCATACGAATTTACGTTCTGCCCGAGCAAGGTTATCTCCTTATACCCGTCCGAAAGGAGAGTTTTGACTTCCTCCAACACGTTTTTAAACTCTCGGCTTCTTTCCCTTCCGCGCACATATGGAACTATGCAATAGGAACAGAAGTTATTGCACCCGTAGGTTATGTTGACCCAAGCGTTTGGATAGCTCGTCCTGTCGGCGGGCTCGCCCTCGCAGACAACCCCGTCGCCCTCCTCTATCGCAATGACCGCCTTTTTACCGTGTTGTTTTGCGGCAATGTATTCTTTCAGCTTATGCAGATTGTGAGTGCCGAAAATTATATCGACGTAGGGAAATTTTTCGTGAAGGTTTTCCGCCTTGTTCATCTGTTGGGGCAGACAACCGCCCACGGCTATTATCATGTCGCGCTTGGCGGCTTTCAACTTTTTAAGCATACCGATGTTGCCGTACGCGTGATTTTCGGCGTTTTCCCTTATGCAGCATGTATTGAAAACGACTATATCGGCGTTATCCAATGAATCGCATCTTTCATAGCCGAGCTCGCTTAAAAGCCCCGCTATTTTTTCCGATTCATGCAAGTTCATCTGGCAACCGTAAGTCACTATGTGAAAATATTTCTTCATACTATTCGATTATAACTTTTTTCGCGTATTTTTTCAATTATTTTGCGATAAAAATATTTATTTTTAAGGATACTAATTTAGATGAAAAAAGCAATCAAAATAATTCTTGTAATTCTTTTAAGTCTGCTTGCGGTATTTTTGACTTCCACCGCGCTTTTCTTCGCGATAACGGCAAACGCGAAATTGCAGCCGCAAAAGCTGATAGACTACGGAAAATCAATATCGATTTACGACGACGAGGGAAATAAAATCGAGGACGCTTCCGTTTCCGCAAAGAGAAAAAGCGTGCGCCTAAGCGAGATAAACAGCGACACAGTGAACGCTTTTATCGCTTCCGAGGACAGGCAATTTTACAGTCACAACGGCTTGAATTACAAGCGCATGATAAAGGCTTTTATCAAAAACGTTTCGTCGTTTTCATTCAAAGAAGGCGCGTCAACCATAAGTCAACAGCTGATAAAAAACACTCACCTTACGGGCGACAAAAAAATTTCGAGAAAGCTGAAAGAAATTCGCCTGACAAAACAGCTTGAACGCAGATACAGCAAGGATGAAATCCTTGAAATGTATCTGAATACGATTTATTTCGGGCACAACTGCTACGGTTTGCAGAGCGCCGCAGAGTTCTATTTCGGAAAAAACGCGGAAGAGCTCGATTTGACGGAAAGCGCAACGATCGTCGGGCTGCTTTCCTCGCCAAACAACTATTCCCCCTTTAAAAACCCCGAAAAATGCCTTCAAAAACGCAACACGGTTCTAAACGCCATGGCGGAGTGCGGGTTTATCGACTCCAACCGCTGCGACGTCGCCAAAAACAGCCCGCTTGTCACCGAAAGAAATGATACAAACAATAAATTTTACGACTACTACGAGGCTATTTTCGACGAATTGGAGCAAATAAATCTGACAGATACCGACCTTTCCGCTTGCAAAATCGAGACATATTTAAACAAAGAAGCGCAAAATGCCGCCGAAAATCTACATTCGGATAGTGACAGAAGCATAGTTATCCGCAGTCGCGAGGGCGGCGTCGCGGCGTTCGTATCAACGATAGGTCAGGCGAAAAGGCAGATAGGCTCGACGGCAAAGCCGATATTCGTGTACGCACCCGCCATCGAGGAGAAAAAACTTCATTTATTTACGAAAATCGAGGACGAACAGATAAATTTCGGCGGATATTCGCCCGAAAATTTCGACAAAAAATACCGCGGAAAGGTGACCGTCGAAGAGAGCATTGCGCAAAGTCTGAATATCCCCGCGGTGAAAACGCTCAACTCGATAGGCGTAAATACCGCCGACAAATACGCAAAGCTGATGGACGTCAACTTAGATGACGACGAAAAGAACCTTTCGCTTGCGCTCGGCGGAATGAAATACGGCATGACTTTAAAGGAGCTCTGCGATTGCTATTCGGTTTTTGAAAACGGCGGAATTTTCAAACCGTCGCGCTTTATCAAGAAAATTACGTCCGCAAGCGGAAAAATATTGTACGAAAACAGACAGAGCGAAAAACATGTGTTTTCAGACGGCACTGCCTCTATAATAAACGACGCGCTTTGCAAGACGGCAAAGACGGGAACGGCGAAAAGGCTGAAAAATTTTAACTTCGACGTTGCGTGCAAGACAGGCACTTGCGGAACTATTGAGGGCAATACCGACGCGTACGCGATAAGCTACACCTCCGACTACTGCATAGGCGTTTGGCTGGGCGATAAGGACAACAAAAAATTGCCGATATACGGCGGAAATCAATGCTGCGAATTGACGGAACAAATTTTAAAACAGCTATATAAAGACAAAACTCCCGAAAAGCTCGAAAAAAATAGCGGTACAGAAATGATTGAAATCGACAGGGAAGAATATGAAAAAAACGATAAAATCATACTTGCGGACAACTGTTCCCCCGCTTTAAGCAGATTAAAAGTGAAATGTTTACAAAAAAACATTCCCGTTGAGCAAAGCACGAGATTTTCCTTGCCAACCATACGAAAACCGCAGATAATTGTCAATAATGACAATATATGTATACAATTATGTCAGACAAAGTACTATTCATATATCGTAAATAGGGTATCAAACGGCGAAAAAGTGAAGATTTTTGACGGCAAGTGGAAAGAATGTATTTGCGATAAACCGCCGCAGGGAAATTATGTTTACGAAGTTATCCCCTACTACGACGACGGGAAAATTATTCATATGGGAAATGCCGTCGCCTTGCCGAGAGTTAATTTCAGTCCGGAAACTGCCGGCGATAAAATTCCCGACATTGCCTTTAAAGATTGGTATAATCAGTAATTTAAAAGTTAAAGCCCCGCGCAAAAATTGCGCGGGGCAACTCAATACACATTATCAGAATTTTACTACCTCTTCGCTTTCAAGGGCTTCTTTAATAAGTCCTTCAACGTCGAGCTTAGCCTCTTCCTGCAATACGTCCGAAATTTTCGGATGAATTACGGGGTGTTTGGGCAAAAATACAGTGCAGCAGTCCTCATAAGGGCGTATCGATAT
>CANREX010000096.1 GCA_947629735.1 uncultured Clostridia bacterium | reverse complement strand
GTCCACCCCGCTTTTGCCGCAAATTTCGGCGAAAATAAAGGGGTTGTACATCGCACCGCGCGCGACCATCACGCCGTCTGCGCCCGTCTCGGAAATCAGCTTTTCCGCATCCGCCGCGCAAAATATGCCGCCGTTGGCTATTACGGGGATATCCACCGCGCTTTTCGCCTTGGATATTTCCGCAAAGTTTACCTCGCCCGAATACATTTTGTCGCGCGTTCTGCCGTGCACGGTTATCATGTCCGCGCCCGCGTCGCGCATAGCCTTTGCAAAGTCCGCCGCGACAAGTTTTTCGCCGCTTATGCCTATGCGGAACTTGACCGAAACCGCCTTCCCGCTCTTCTTGCACGCCCGAACAAGCGATTGCGCAAGGGGGATATCTTCAAGCAGGGCGCAGCCCTCGCCGTTGCGGAATATTTTGGGGACGGGGCAGCCCATGTTGATATCGATTAAATCGAACGGGGCGACATCATCACCGCACGCCGCCTTTTCCATGTAATACGGCTCGCGCCCGAACAGCTGAACCGCCTTTATGCCGCGGAAATTCGGGGTGAAAGACAGAAGTTCCCTGCTCTTTTCGCTGTCGTAGCACAGCCCCTTTGCGCTGACCATTTCCGTGAAAACGAGACCCGCGCCCAAATTAAAGCACATTTCCCTGAAAACCGCATTGGTGTAGCCCGCAAGCGGCGCTAAAAACACGTTGTCGGGCGCTGTCAGGTTGCCGATTTTTACTTCTTTAAGTTGCATTTTTCGCACGCGCCCAATAATAATCGAGCTCCAACTCGTCGAGGTCGGTGATGTTTTTGCCCTCGGAAATTATGAGTTTTTCACACTCGACAAACCGCTTTGTGAACTTGTCCACTGCGGCGGCGAGCGCCTGTTCGCAGTCCACGCCCGCAAGGCGGCAGGTGTTGACGGCGGCAAACAGCACGTCGCCCGCTTCGTCGAAAGTCGCATCTTTATCGCCCGATTTCAGCGCCTCCACCATTTCCGTCACCTCTTCCCACAGCTTTTCGCTTGCGGAGACGGGTGATAAGAAGTCCATGCCGCTCTTTCCCGCGCGCTTGCCGACCTTCTGCGCGCGCATGCAGGCGGGCATGTTTTTGGGAACGGCGAGCACGCTTTCGCCGAAGGTCGTCTGGTTCTTTTCCGCCGCCTTGTTCTTATCCCACACGCCGAGGGCTTCGCTCTCGTTTTTCGCCTTGTCGTCGCCGAATATGTGCGAATGGCGGAATATCAGTTTTTTGACGACGCCCGTTATCGCGTCGTTGGCGTTGAACGCGCCCTGCTCGCTCTTCATGAGCGAATGGAACGCCGCCTGCAAGAGGACGTCTCCCGTCTCTTCCATTATCGCGTCGTCGTCGCCGTGCTCGATGGCGTCCGCCAGCTCGTACGCTTCCTCTATGGCGTTGCCCTTTATGCTTTCGCACGTCTGCACCCTGTCCCAAGGACAGCCGTTCGGGGCGCGCAAGAGCTCTATCATATGTACGAGGTCGGAAAAATCATACCGCTGCTTTTTGAGGAAATCTTCCTCATCTATCGCGACGGCGCACGTCAAATCGTACTTTTTCTGCCTGTCTATCTCGTAAACGCGCACCCTTTTTGCCTTTTCGCCGCGCACGAACGAACAAAAACTCTCCTCTCCGAACAGATCGGAAAGCACCGCTTTTACCTCGGTGGCGGCGTAGAAGTCGTCTATATCATAGACAACCGCCGCGCGGCAGCTTTTGAGAGTGCGTATCTGATATGCGGAGAGGCACGTCGCCGCGGAATTTTTCAGCTTTGCGGCGTTTTTTATCGCGGAAATGCGGGAAACTCCCTCGCACACTCGCGCGCCTTTGCGCTTTGAAAGAATTATCTTGCAGGCTTCGTCCTCGCTGACCGCGCCGTCCACGCAGTAGCAGACGTTGCGGTCCTTGCCCGCGCGCAGCACCTCTTTCGCGAGATTTTTGTTGAGCGTATCGAAGTTGCGGCTCTTTGAAAAAATTTCGTCGAGGGTGCGGACTTTGTACCCTTCGAGATTGCCGAACGACTCGGTTTGCGACGTGCGGGCTATTATCTCATCGGCGGCGAAAAGCGCGTTTTCAGCCGATTTTGTCAAGTCCCCTCGCTTTATTCCCAATCCTATCAGCGTTATCGACATTTGCGTTGACCTCACTTTTCTTTACCGCTTTAATATAGCACAAATTGAGAATTACCGCAACCAAATAACTGCAATTTGCGGAAATCGCCACGCCTATCACGGAAAGCGGGGTGAAAGCGACGAGCGCCGCCGACACTCCGACGCGCAAAATACAGGTCGACCACTGCGTGACCGTGCCGAAAAGAGGCTTGCCGAGCGACGTCAAGCACGCGGAAGTCGTCTGCACCAATGAGGACGTCACCGCGTTTACCGCCATTATCCTTACAAGGGTGACGAGCAGTGCGCTTTCCTCCCCTTTCAGCGAGGAAAACAGCAGCCGCGCGGCGAGGGGCGCGAATATATACAGAGCGACGGCGCTCGGAATTGATATGAGCAGAGTGTAAAAAAGCGATTTGCGCACTATCTTTTTCGCTCCGTCAATATCGCCCGCGGCGGCGAGCGGGGAAATGCGGGGCACGCTCGCCGCCGCGAGCCCGTAACTTATCGAGACGGGCAAGTTGATTATCGTCACCGCGCAGCCCGAATATATGCCGTACAGCGCGGTTGCGTTTTCCACAGAGCCGCGCAAGAGGTTTACTATCGCTATGCTTTCGGCAAGCTGGCTCGCGGGCAGGGCTATCGCCGTCAGTGTGAGCGGCACGGTGTAGGCGAAAATCGATTTCGCGCTCACACCGTAAGTTTTATAGAGGGGCTTTTTGGGACTTCTCCCTCCCGCGTACAATGCAATCGCAAACGCGCAGGTTATGACTTCGCTCACGGTCACGGCGAACACCGCCGCGGCTGTCGCCTTTGCCACGTCGCCCCTGTACATGCCCGCGAGGGCAACGCCGACCGCCACCTTTATTATCTGTTCCGCGACTTCCGTGAACGCCGTCGGATACATGTTGCCCTTGCCCTGAAAATATCCGCGCACAATGGATATCAGCGCGACGAAAAACACTGACGGCGACAGCGCGATACAGCATTTTGCGACGGCGGGCTCGCCCTGCGCCTTTGCGAGCAAGCCCGAAAAGGCGAACATTATCAAAGACCCTATCAGCCCTATTCCGCCGTAGAGATAAAACGCCTTTCTTTCCGCTCCATAGCCCTCTCCCGAGGATATTATACGCGCTATGCCTGTGGGTATCCCGCTTGCGGAGACGGTCAGAAGTATGCAGTACAGCGGATAGACCATCTGATATATCCCCATTCCCGTGCCGCCCAAAAACGCGACGAGGGGTATGCGGTACAGCGCGCCCAGCGCCTTTGAAATAAAACCACCCGCCGATATTATCAGCGCGCCCTTTATATAACCCTGCTTTTTCATGATGACGACTGCGCTTTACAGCTTATTTTCCGCTCACTCGAACTGCGTTGCAAGTATCGTCGCGGAGAGCTGGGCGAGCTTGCACGCGCCCGCTTCCATCTTCGCGCCCTGTTCCGTGGAGAGAAGCGCGACCGCGCCGAGGCAATCTCCGCCTACCACTATCGGCACTATTATCTGCGCGGTGACGGCGTTTTCCTCCCCCTCGCAGATGGGCACGACGTCCCCGCCTTCCGACAAATTGGCGATATAACTGCGCCTTTCCTGCATTATTTTATCCATAGCGGCGGAAAGGCTCTTGCCGCTGACGTCTCTCTTTCCGCTGCCCGACGCGTGCAAGACTTCGTCCGTGTCGCACACGAGCGCGAGGTGACCCGATAAATCGCTGAGGCTCTTAGCCGTGCCCTCCGCAAACTTTTCGAGCGAGGCTATCGGGGAGTATTTTTTGAGCATAAGCTCGTCCCTGTCGGTAAAAATTTCCAATGGATCGCCGCTCTTCAAACGGAGGGTGCTCCTTATCTCCTTGGGGATAACCACCCTGCCCAACTCGTCTATTCTTCTTACAATTCCCGTTGCTTTCATTAAAAAACTCCTGTTCGGGCAATTACTGCCGTAACAGGAGTTTGTGGAAATTAAATTTTGTTATACCTTTTTCAGCCCTCGGATTCGCCCTCGGCGGCTTTTTCGCCCTTGTCGTCGTCCTTGTTTTTGTCTCTTTCGCGGACGGAAGGTTGCAGCTCGGGGTGCTTCATGAACTTCGAAAGCAGGAAATATTGCAGGAAGAAATATCCTATGCCGACAACCACCATGATTATCGACCAGAACTGCGAGGGCGTGAGCCCGCCGACGAATGTGCCGCGGTAGTCGTCGCGGAAAAATTCTATCACGAACCGCCATATCCCGTAAGCTATCGCGTACAGCCCGAAATTATAGTTGAATTTGAACTTGAAGTAGAGCACTATCATTATCGCAGCCAAAAATACGAGGAAAATGCACTCGAAAAGCTGCGTGGGAACGACTTTTGCGTGTCCGAATTCGTTGGTGTACATCCAAATGCCGTACCACGCGTCCGTCTTTGCGCCGTGACAGCAGCCCGCGAACGTGCAGCCAAGTCTTCCGAACGCGTGCGCTATCGTTATGCCTATCGGGATAAAGGGAAGCGCGTCTGAGAGCGAGGCGTTCATGTTGTTGCTCAGAAGTTTTGACTTGGCGCGGGGCGCGATGACGAAAACGTAGAGATTCCACACCGCCACAAACCCCACGACGCCGCCTATCAAGCCGCCTTGGAAGGTCATCGAGCCGCTCAAATCGAAGCCCTTGGAAGGGTCTGCGATGAAATCGTACATCGCCTGAAAAACCATCGCCATAAATATGCCGAAGCCCGCCGCAAACACGCCGAGAAAGAGTATTTTATCTATCGCTTCCTCGTTGAAATTGCGCTTCGTCATCGTAAAGAGCAGAAACGCAAAACAACATACCAACCCGAGAGCCATACATATCCCGTAGGGATAGACGCTCAGGCTTCCTATATGGAATAAAGCTCCGTCAACCATTTTGCTTTACCTCCGTGCGAAAAACCCGCAAAAAGCGGGAAAACGCCTCCGTCTGATGTTCTTTCACTGTATTCTAACACTTATGCGCGCCAAAGTCAACACAACGATACGCCGTTGACTTCGAAGATGTCACAATAAGGCATAACACTTTAAGAGAGCATGTTGTTTACCGCGGAGACAAGCGCTTTATAGGAACTTTTTATTATGTCCTCGTCCACGCCCGCGCCCCAGAATATTTTGCCGTCGCTCTCCACGCCGACGTACGAGATAGCGCTCGAACGCGAGCCGTCGCCCAATGCGTGCTGTTCGTAGCCCGTGAGGTTGTAATTTATGCCGAACGCCCGCTTTATCGCGTTGGACACGGCGTCGAGCCTGCCGTTGCCGCTTGAAACCTCCACCCGCTTTTGCCCTTTCGCCTCGATAGTGACGGTGGCTTCTATGCCGTCCGCCTGTCTGAAATGGCACTCGGGGATATCAAACCTGCCCCTCGGCGTTATGTAGCTTTCCGTAAAGATTTTATAGACTTCCGCTGGCTTCAACTCCTTGTGCTTTTCGTCTGAGACGCGCTTTGCCCTGTAACCCATGTCCTCTTTCATCTTGCGCTGCATCTCTATGCCGTAATTGCTGGAAAGCACGTATCCCACGCCGCCCTTGCCCGACTGCGAATTTATTCTGATGACGTCCGTTTCGTACTCCCTGCCGACGTCCTTGGGGTCTATGGGAAGATAGGGGACGTCCCAAAGCGTTCTTCCCGTCTTTTTCCTGAACGCCATTCCCTTTGCGATAGCGTCCTGGTGAGATCCCGAAAACGCCGCAAATACGAGCTCGCCCGCGTACGGGTGGCGGGGACTTACG
>CANREX010000095.1 GCA_947629735.1 uncultured Clostridia bacterium | reverse complement strand
CGGCGGGGTCACGCCGGGGGTATCGAGAAGTTCGTAGCCTCCGAGCCTTATCCATTGCTTGCCGCGGGTCACGCCCGCCTTGTTGCCCGTGGCGGCGCGCGCGCCGCCCGCAAGCAGATTTATCACCGAGCTCTTGCCCGTATTCGGCACGCCGCAGACCATGAGTCTGTACGGCGCGTTTATCCCCTTTGCCTCGCTCTTTAAGCGGCGTTCGCGCATCAGATTTTCGATTGCCCCCGTAATATACCGCTTTGAACGGCTGTCCGCAGCGTCTATCTTCACGCACTCCTCGCCGTTTTCACGGAATTTTTTTAAAAAGACGTCCGCCTTCCCGTCGGCTAAATCGCCCTTGTTTAAAACGTAGAGAACGGGCTTTGATTTAAACACGCTTTTCAGCGCAGGATTATAAGACGCGGCGGGGCAACGCGCGTCGAGGACGTAAATTATTCCGCCGCAAACGTCGGCGATGTCTTTCATCTCCCGCATGGCTTTCGCCATGTGCCCGGGAAACCACTGTAAATTTTTCATCTCTTTCCGAACAGATCGGGGCGGCGCTCCTTTGTCAGCTTTTCGCTCTGCTCCCTGCGCCACTTGTCCACTTCCGCGTGATTGCCCGAAAGAAGCACTTCGGGCACGCTCATCCCCCTGTAAATTGCGGGGCGGGTGTATTGCGGGTATTCGAGCAGCCCGTCCGCGAAACTCTCGTCCACGAGCGAGCCCGACGACAGCACGCCGTCCACGTATCTCGCAACGCAGTCGCAGATGACCATCGCGGGCAGTTCCCCGCCCGTCAGAACGTAGTCGCCTATCGATATCTCCTCGTCGAATTCAAGGTCGAGTATCCTGCGGTCAACCCCTTCGTAGTGCCCGCAGAGTATGACGATATGCTCGCAGGAAGAAAGCTCCTGCGCCTTACCTTGCGTGAACGTTTCGCCCTGCGGCGAGGTGTATATCCGCCTTGCCTTTCTTTCGGGGTCGACGGCGTTCACCGCCGCGTCTATGGGCTGGGGCATCATGACCATTCCCGCGCCGCCGCCGAAGGGGTAGTCGTCGCACTTTTTGTGCTTATCTTGGGAATAGTCGCGTATGTTCACAATCTCTATCTGCAATTTTCCGCTTTGGGTCGCCCTGCCGATAATGCTCTCCTTTAACGGCGCGAACATCTCGGGGAAAAGCGTGAGAACGGTAATCTTCATCAGTCGTCTATCGCAACCTCCGAAAGCCTCGCCTTGTCCACGGTGACTTTTTTACCCGCCGTGTCGATGTCCGCTATCACCCCGTCCGCCGCGGCAAACACAACCTTTCCGCCGTTCGGCTTGACATACTCGAACACGTCCGTGCGGGCGGGAACGATATCGCTGACGACGCCTAAGACTTCCCCTTCGCGGGTGACAACCTCGCAGCCTATCACGTCGGCGATATAGTGCGCGCCGTCGGGAAGAGCGGGGATCTCGTCCCTGTCCACCACGACGTCTTCATTGCGAAGTTCCTCCGCGGCGTTCCTGTCCGCAATTCCCGCGAGCGAGATATACGCCAAATCGCCCGCCTGAGGGCGCACTTTGAGCACTTTATACCTGTTGCCCCCCACATATACCGCGTCGAACGCCTGTAAATCTTCGGGAGAATCGGTATAAGAGGCGACTTTGAGTTCCCCTTTTATGCCCTGCGGCTTTAAAATTTTGGCAACGATCAAACTGTTCATTGCATTAAACCAAAAGAAAAGGCGTTAAGCCTTTTCTTTAATTTCGATGAAATATTTCTTGCTTTCGCGGGGGGTGTAGGCGTTCACAATGGTGCGAAGCGCCTTTGCTATCTTGCCCTGCTTGCCTATAACTTTGCCCATGTCGGAAGGGTCGAGGATAACCGTAACTTCGACGGCGGTTTCCTTTTCCTCTACCTTGTACTCTATCTCTTCCTTTTTATCGGCGAAGCGTTCCACTATATATTTGATGAGCTGTAACGTATCCATAGCTTACTTCTTCTTTTTCTTGTTATTGGTCTTGGGAGCGGAAAGTTTGCCGCTTTGTTCCATCGCGCCCGCCTTAACGAGGTAGCTTTTAACCGTCTCGGTGGGCTGAACGCCCTTTGCAAGCCACGCCTTAGCCTTTTCGACGTCGATGTTGATTTCCGCGGGATCGGTAAGGGGGTTGACGTAACCAATCTTATCGATATATTCGCCGCTCTGCGCCTTTCTGGAATCGATAACGACAACCCTGTAAAAAGGGGTTTTCTTATCGCCCATTCTCGTAAGTCTCATTTTAACTGCCATAATGTTCTCCTATAAAATTATGATTTTTATCTTTTTTATTTTTATCTTTTATATTTATCGGACGTCTCCGTACTTAAACATATCCTCGAAAATTTATGCGGGAGAGATAACTTTTCACAATGCGTAGCGCACGATTATTATTTTATTGTCATTCTTCCCGATGGCGCAAGCCCTACCCACTCTGTCATTCTGAGCGGAGTGAACGCAGTGAACGAAGTCGAAGAATCCGGTATTTCATTGCGCCCAGGAATTTTCTTTGCGACATACCCCAGCCAGACCCATTCGACTTCACTCGCTATCGCTCGTTCCGCTCAGGGTGACGCACCCATGTCATTCTGCCCGAGGGCGTAAGCCCGATGGTTTGTAGAAAATTTTTGCGATTAAGCAAAAATTTTCACAAAGCGGAGTGAGCCGATAGGCGAACGAAGCCGAAGAATCCGGTATTTCATTGCGCTTAGCTCTATCCTATGTGACATACCCCCGCCGGATTCCTCGACAAGCTCGGAATGACAACACTTTTAATTGCGGGAGCCGCTATTACGAAGTGAGTAAACACAGAGAAGCAAGCAAGACAAGGCGACTGCGGCTTGCCCGACGGGAGTTTACATTGTAGTAAATGACCGAAGGCAAACGCAAAGTCAACGCCGTATTGCGACGCTTATATGCGTTTAGCGGTAGCCATAAGGGGCGCTGCCCCGGCGCCGCAAGCAACAACCACACTTGCCGTCAGAAATTTATCGGCAGCCGCTTCTTGCCGCCTTTCAACTGCTTCATGAGCTGTTTTGTCTGTTCGAACTGCTTTAACAGCTGATTTATCTCCTGCACGGTCGTGCCCGAGCCCGCCGCTATGCGCTTTTTGCGGGAAGAGTTTATTATCGCCGGGTCTGTGCGCTCCTTGGGCGTCATTGAAAGTATTATAGCCTTGGTGCGCTCGATTCTGCGCTCGTCGATGTCCCCTTCCTTGACCTTATTTCCCAGCCCCGGCATCATGGAAATAAGCGCCTGCGCGCCGCCCATCTTTTTCATGCTTTCGAACTGCGTGAGGAAATCTTCGAGCGTGAAGGAATTTTCCAGCATTTTCTTCTGCATTTTCTTGGCTTGCTCTTCGGTGACGGCTTCCTGCGCCTTTTCTATAAGCGTGAGGACGTCGCCCATGCCGAGTATGCGGGACGCCATTCTGTCGGGATAGAAATATTCGAGGTCGGTGAGCTTTTCGCCCACGCCTATGAACTTTATGGGCTTGCCCGTGACCGCCTTTATAGAAAGGCACGCGCCGCCGCGGGTGTCACCGTCGAGCTTGGTCAGCACTATACCCGTGATTTCAAGCCGTTCGTTGAACGTCTTTGCGACGTTGACAGCCACCTGCCCCATCATGGAATCGACGGTCAGGAGTATTTCGTGCACATCTACCGCCGCTTTTATCCTTTCGAGCTCCTGCATCAGAGCTTCGTCGATTTCCAACCTGCCGGCGGTATCAATTATCACGGTGTCATAGCCCATGGAACGGGCGTACTCCACCGCCTGCTTAGCCGTCTTGACGGGGTCTTGCGTGCCCTTTTCGAACACTTCCGCACCCGCGTTCTTGCCGACTACTTTCAGCTGGTTTATCGCCGCGGGACGGTAGATATCCCCCGCGACCAATAAGGGCTTTTTGCCGCTCTTTTTAAGCAAAACAGCGAGCTTGCCGCACAGCGTCGTCTTGCCCGCGCCCTGCAAGCCGCACATCATTATGACGGTGGGCGGGTTGGAAGCCACGGAAAGTTTTGCGTTTGTCGAGCCCATCAGGGCTATAAGCTCCTCGTTGACTATCTTGATGACCTGCTGGGCGGGGTTCAGGCTTTCGAGAATCTGCTGCCCGACCGCCTTTTCGGAAACTTCCGCGCAAAATTGCTTGGCGACGGATATGTTGACGTCCGCTTCGAGGAGAGCCACTCTCACCTCGCGCATGGCGGTCTTGATTTCAAGCTCCGTGAGCCTGCCGCGCTTTGTCAGCTTGGAAAATATATGATTTAATCTTTCGGATAACGAAGCGAAAAGCGCCATAATCAGTCCTTTGATTTATCTGCCTCTTCCGCGACTTCGGAAGAATAGTTTCTCTCTAAAATCTCTCGCAAAGCGACAATATCTGCCGCATATTCGGGGTGCAATCGCAAAAAATTCTCCGCCCACGCCTCTATATCGGACGTCAGAAAGGAGAGCGAAAGATCTCCCTCTTTCAAAAGCCTTGCGTGCCCGAGCTTATCCTCGAATCCCGCAAGCTGCGCCTTGCATAGGGCGAGGCACTCCGAAACGCTCTGGCGGGAAACGCCCTTTTGCTGCGCTATCTCGGAGACGGTCAGATCGAGGTTGAAATACATATCCGTAATCTCGCGCTGAGTGGGAGTGAGAAGCTCTCCGTACAAATCCCACAAGCGCATAAAAGCGACTTTATCCATACAAATGCCCCGCGACCTGTACGAAAATTATAGAGCACAGAGCGCACTCTGTCAAGCATTTTTACCTGACAAAGTTTAATTTGGCGCGTAAATATTTTTAAAACACCTTGACGAAAGGTAAACTAAGTGATAAAATATAACGTACAAACGAATTGCGCACACTTGCGCAGGGACGGCTTTTATGACTGCAACGATAAACGGCTGCGTATACGATACAAGCAAGGCAACCATGGATAAAAAATTCACCTACGGCGCACCCGGCGACCCGTACGGATATGAGGAAACGCTCTATATAACGTTGGACGGCAGGTACTTTATCTACACGAACGGCGGCAAATTTTCCCGCTACCCGCATGAAAGCATATGTCCCATCGCCCGCGAACAGGTGAAAGATTGGGTTCTTTCCCATTGATATTTCGCCACGTTTGATTATATCACCCGACTGAATATATCGCCCCGACTGATTATACTGACTTGTTTGATTATATCCACCGTCGGCGCAACTTAAATAAACTTTCTCTGAAATTGATTTCGACATTATAACGACTATATATAAATGACAACCACGAGGTGGGGGCGGGCTCGATTGAGCCCGCCCCCACCACAGCTATAATATATATTAACTTTCATATTTTACTTTCAAAAATTATCTGTGCATGACATAAATAGTCATAAAACGGTGACCACCCTCTCGGTGGAGCGCTATATCCTTCAACATATATCTTTTGATTTTCTTTCCAACCATAAAATACGCCGACTTCTAATGTTTCTACATTTTTTGGAATGATAATATTATCTATTCCAATACAATTAAAAAATGCAGACATCTTTATTGTGGTCACGGTTTTAGGAATCTCTAATTTTTTTAGATTCGCACAATACGCAAATGCGTTTTCTCCGATAGTCTCTAATTTTTCTGGCAATACAATTTCCCTAAGTGAAGTACACTTAAAAAAACACATATTGGGAATAGCGATAATTTTATTATTTATCACAACGCTTGTAAGTGAAGTGCAGTCTTGAAATGCACTTTCCCCGATTTGCTCTATATTATCAGGAATAATTATATTTGCAAGAGACGTACAACCCGAAAAACACTTTTCTGGTATTACGGTAATTCTATTATTAAACCCGATGTTTACCAATTTGGTACAGCCTTGAAATGC
>CANREX010000094.1 GCA_947629735.1 uncultured Clostridia bacterium | reverse complement strand
CCTGGTCCGCGTGGTTGCCCGAAATTTCGCCGTCCTCTATCGTGAGCGAGCCCGCATTTGTGTAAATGCCGCCGCCGTAGGAATTGCTTGAAGTTTCGTTATAGCCGCCCGTTATCTTGCCCGTGCCGTCGCCGTGGCGTTCGCTTTCGCCGTCGCGTATGGTGAGCGAGCCGTTATTATAGATAACGTAGCCGTTTGCGCGGGCTTCTGTGATACGCCTGTCAATCGTGTGACCGTTTAAGTCAAGTATTATATAATGACCCGCGGGCACGTAAAGCGCGTCGTTAGTAAAGCCCGTCTCTTCCTGATATGCGCTTCTGAACCAATTCTTTCTGTAATACGTACTCGTATCTGCAAATTCATAGTCTATTGCCGACCAATCGTTGTACAGAGTGACGGTCAAAGGCGCGTCCTCGGTGGAAGCCGTCAAAATGGCGTCCTGCCAGTTCTGAGGGTCGTAATAGCTGTAAAAAGAGGCTTCCGAACTGCCGTCGGGCGCGACGACATTCTGAGTCTTGAAGTATTTCGCGTCGTCGGGGAAGAAATACGTTTCGGGTTTTACCGTGGAGTTATACTTAGAATACCCCGTGGTGAGCGCCTGTTGCAGGTAATGCTCGGCATGAGACGTCTTAAAGGCGTAGTTGTTGGTGTACTTGGTGACGTAGATTTCCGCGCCCTCGTCGATTACGCCGCTAACCGTCATGACGTTCTTTCTTCTGGAATAGTTGCTTGCGTCGCCGTCAGGACGATAATCGAGATTTTTCCCCTGGTTGGAATAATGCCTGCCCATATACAGGTCTACGTTATTATTTATAAGACCTGCTTTATCGGTACTTCCGTCGAGCGGGGTTATGTAGTTTTCCTTGACAACGGGCGCGCCCTGGACATTTAACGTAACCTCGCCTTTATAAATGCCGCCCGAGACATAGCCGATGTTGCCTGTTATCTTGCCGCCGTAGAGGTTAAAGGTGCTGTTAACCTTTACGCCGCCTACGCCCCACCTTCTGCCGAGGGAGACGTTATTAGAAATCTCGCCGCCCGTCATCGTAAACGTGCCGTTAATAGTCAAGCCGCCTACGCCGAAGCCCTTTGCAGCCTCCACTTCATATTCGGGCTCTACCTTATTATTGGTTATCTTGCCGCCAGACATATTAGCCGTATTGACGTACGCGCCCGCGGTGGAGTTTTCGTCTACAACGCGGTTGCAGATATTTCCGGAAATTTCGCCGCCGTAAAAGTTTGTCGTACAGTAGCCGCTTTCACCGCAATAACCGCCCATTCTACCCTTGTTTTTGGTAATGAACGCGCCTTCATACATGTTGAACGTGCCGCTGTAATGATCTACGCCGCCCGTAGAATATGCGTTGTAGCTTCTTCCGTCATATGTAAAGTCGTCGGAAGTATACTGCATGCGGTTTTCGTTTTCCGTTATCGTGCCGTACAGATTGAACGTGCCGCCCGTTATGGATACGCCGCCTGTGCCGGGCGCCCAATTTTTCTTTATGACGGCGTCTTTTTGCATATTTACAGTGCCGTTGTTGAGTTCCAAACCTCCCACACTGTAAAAGCTTGCACTTGCATAAATACTGTGGTTATCTGAAATTTCGCCGCCTTCGAAGTCGAATATCGCGCCGGCTCCGTCTACCGTAACGCCGCCGATAGAGCCCGTGTTTTCGGAAACCTTAGTTCCCTTGCGCATGGTAAAGTGCGCCGCGCCCGTCAGATACACGCCGCCGACATAATTATATCTGCTGCTCGCGCTACCGTAATTATTTTTTGTTATAGAGCCGCTCACGAAGTCTACCGTCGCGGCATTTATATATAAACCTTGTTGTGTATTGGTTACATTTAAATTTTTAAGGGTAATATTGGCTGCTTTTGAACCGCTTGCAATTTGCATGCCTGTGCTTTTGCAGTTGTAAACCTGTAAATTATCAAACGTGGAAGTACCGCCGGTTATATTAACGCCCAAGGAAGTTAGGTCGTGCACGGAGACTTCGTCAACTATCGTGACGTCCGAGTCCGATATTGTTATGCCGCTGCTGCCGCCGCTGACCTCAGCGTTCGTCAATTCAGCGGTGCAACCCGAAAAAGATATACCATAAGAAGTACAGCTGATGGCGTTAATCTCGCTAACAGTCGCGTTGCCGCCCGTAACGCTTAACGCCGAAGTTGCATTGGTCGCAGTAACGTCGGTTACTGTGCTTTCGGCGCTTGAAACGATTACCGCCGTGCAAGGGCTATCCGTCGCAGTAATTCGGGAAACGTTGGCTGTCTGTCCGCTTGAAACGTTTACTATCGTGCCTGTGTTACCCGTCGCGGTAATATTTGATATGTTTACTTCTTTGCCGCTTGAAACGCTTATAAAACCGACGTTATCCGTGGATTTCAAGCCCGTAGCGGTCACATTGCCATTGCGCGCGTTAATAGCTGTGCTTGTGTTGTTTTGGAATGTGCCGCCCGTTACGGTCAAATCGCCGTATACGTCTACCGCGGTTGCGTTCTTTTCAAACGTGCCGCCCGTGATTTTTGTGGTGGAATTAGAACCAAGGCGCATGCCGTTGCCCAGAGTATCGGCAAAACTGCTACTGTTAGAATAGTTATTATCGCCGATATAGCCGCCCGCAATGGTGACTTCGTTGTTGCCGTCCCCATAGATTGCATAGCCCTTGTTATGAGAAATTCTGCCTCCGTTTATCGTGAGCTTCGCGCCGTCAGCCAGATAAATACCGCTGCCGTAGCCGCTTGAATTGTTCCAGCCGCCGCAGATTTCGCCGTTGTTGGAACTATCGTTTATAGTCAGCTCGCCCGCTACGTAAATTACAAAGCCGTAGTTAAACGCGCTCGCTTGCCCTGTTACCGAAGAATTATGTGTGTATTTGCCCGTTTCGGGGTCGTATTTTACATAACCCCTGTCAATTTTATGTCCGTTGAGATTTATCGTTACCTTTTTGCCCTGAGGGATATAGAGCGCGCCGCTGTATTTTGAACTTCCGCTACCGCTACTGTAAAATGCGCGCTGTTCTTCGGGTAAGTCGTCGTCGTTGCCGAACTCCATTCTGTTATAGCCGTTCTGCCGAGTTGCAACCCAGTCGTCCGAAAGGGTAAACGTGCCGCTTGACCTTACTGCGGTTCTCCAAGCATCGGCGAAGTCAGCCGCTGCATAAGCTACGTTTTCGTTGACGTCCTCGTAGATATCTTTCTTTGCAAACGAAAGCGCGTTGAACCCGAACAGTCCAACGACCAACGCCGTTATAAACAGCATGATTATCGCCGTCGGTCGTATAAACCTACGGTGCGCTTTCACGTACGACTTACCGCCACCGCGCTCGGCAAACGTCGCCGACGTATCTACGCCGCGCTTTGCCGTCTTATTTTCCCTTATCATTTTTCTGTCTTTCATAGTTTCACCTATTAGTTGACCGCTTTCCGCTTTTGGCGTTTTTGCTGCTGCGTCTGAACCCACTTGTCACCCTGCCGTCATTCTGAGCGGAACGAGCCGCAAGGCGAGTGTAGTCGAAGAATCCGGCGTTTCGTTGCGCTTTGCAAGTCCTTCGTGACGTAGCCGCAAATGCTTTGTTTCCCTTATCATTTCCAAGCGGTTTGCCCCGCTTGATTTCCCCTGTACGTAAACCGTGCCGTCTTTTTGCCCGTGTTAATTTTTATCACTTTTGTCATTTTTATCACCCTCAAAATTTTTGAACATTTTTTTGTGATTGCCTTGAAATCAAGCTCGTTGACGTCCTTACAGGCACTCAAATAGGCGTTTGCTGCGTTCCGCCCGCCGCCTTTTATACTATATAAATAATGCACAAAAATTGAAGGTTGGCAAAAGCGTAAAAGGGCGCAATTCGACACTTTTACAATCTAACTATACCACGCGTTTTTTGTAATTGCAAGAGTTTTTTTAAAATTTTTTTTCAAAAATGTGTTCATTTTGACTAATTTTAAGTGATTTTTTCACAAAAAATTTTTTTCGTTATCAAATTTGACCGATTTTTTATCCCCTCACCCGATTTTGGAATTTTTTTAAAATTTGTCGTTTTTAACATTGTTTTCGTCAAAATTTTTTTGTATTTTTCAACAATTTTTGTCTTGGCTTATTTTTGCGTTTTTGAACAATTTTTGTTTAGGCTTGTCCGCCTTTTTTCATTTGCCGCACCCCCCCCCGTGGTTGTTAAAAGTGTGCCCGCGCGTTGTGCATGGGCGGCGTTGTGGGGTTGTTGGACATGGGAAAACAGGGCGCGCGTTGTGGGGTGTGAACATGGGAAACAAGGCGAGCTGTGTGGGGGGTGTGGATATAGTATAACATGGCGCGTTGTGGGGGTGTGAACATGGGAAACAAGGCGAGCTGTTGTTGTGCATGGGCGGCGTTGTGGGGTTGTTGGACATGGGAAAACAGGGCGCGCGTTGTGGGGTTGAAAGCAGCTACTTTTTTACTGTCATTCTGAGCGGAGTGAGGCTGAAAGCCGAACGCAGTCGAAGAATCCGGTAGTATTAAGTGAATAAGCTGCCGCTTTGCGGCGATAGGTACACCCTACGCCCTACCCTACCCTCCCCACTTCCCTATCTTATGGATGTGGAAGGTATAATGGGGGCATCATTAAGCCCTCGGGCGGAATGGGGAAGGGCGATTGCTCTTTTTCATTGTCATTCTGAGCGAAGTGAGGCTGAAAGCCGAACGCAGTCGAAGAATCCGGAATTTCATTGCGGTTTATTCTATCCTATGCGCAAGACCCTGAACGAATTCCTCGGCGGGCTTCGTGAAAATATTTGCTTGACCGCATTTCTCCACTCAATTGAGCGCTACGCGCTCTCAATAGGGCGGAATGACAATGCGGTAAACCCCTTTACTGTCACCCTGAGCGGAGTGAACGCAGTGAACGAAGTCGAATGGGTCTGGAATTATTAAGTAAATTAGCCGTTTCATCGTTGCTCCCTACCACCACGAAGGGATTCCTCGCTCAATCGAACGCTATGCGCGTTCTTAATCGTTCGGAATGACAATGGGCAAAATGGGGCGGCGCGATTTGAAAATCGCGCCGCCCCCTTTAAAAAACGTTTTTTTAGCAGTTTAAAGCGTTATTTTTGGCAGTTTTCGGCAACAGCAGAGCCGTCGGAATCAGCCCAATTTTATAATAAAATTCGCCTTAATTTCTCACCTGTTTTTAAGAAAAATTCGCCTAAATTTATCCCCGATTTTATTAGAATATCAGGCATTATTTATCGCCGTCGTCAGGGGTATAATCGCCGCCGTTTTCGCCATTATTTGCGCCGTTTTCTGCGTTAAAATCTTCGGAAATTCCGCCGTTTTCTGGCTGTGAATTGCCCTCGTCGGGCGGGGTGTTTTCCTCTTTCGAAACGCCGTTTTCGCCGTCGATTTCGGGAGTTTCACCCTCAATCGAGCCGATATTTTCGGCAGGCTCGGCGACGTCGCTATCGGTGCTTTCATCGCCAGCAACCGCTATGCTGATATCGCTTTCGGGTGCGGGCGCGGGAGTAAATTTCTTCTTTTTCAAGACAAGCACTACTATAATTGCTATGAGCGCGCACGCGAGGAGCACGCCGACGACTATCCCGACGACTCCCCATGTGCCGAGCGCGTTCGCCTTGACGGGCGACCACACCTCGAATTCCGCCGAAGTCCTCTGTACGCCCGCGTAATTTGCGGTTTGCGCGACCTCGCCCCAAAGATAGTACTTGCCCGCCGCAAGCAGCGACAGCGCCTCCCCGACTTCCTGCGTGAGCGCGCCGCCCTCGCCGAGCGTGAAGCCCGACAGCCCTTCCGCCGCCTGCTCGCCCGCCGCGTCGGTCGTCACCGTGAACACCACCGTGCCGTAAACCGATTTGCCCGCTATCGCCGCCTGCGAGACGTCAAACGCGCC